>NZ_JBEMBC010000003.1:0-87133 GCF_040274425.1 Carnobacterium sp. | reverse complement strand
CTGATAATCTAAAACTTGATATTTCGCTAAACACCGTAGATGCTTTAATGAGCGCCCACGGTGCAACGTTACATAAAGATGCTTTTATCCATTCAGATCAAGGCGTACATTACACTAGTCCTAAATTTCATAAGAAGTTGATAGAGAATCATTTAGGGCAGTCCATGTCCAGAAGAGGTAACTGTTGGGATAACGCTCCCCAAGAGTCATTCTTCGGACATTTGAAGGATGAAATGAACTATGAAAATTGTACGAACCTAGAAGAATTGCGAGCAACTGTGAGTGATTACATTGACTATTATAATAATGAACGTGGGCAATGGAACCTAAAAAAATTGCCCCCTGTTCATTACAGGGAACAATTTTTATCAGGTATTGCATAAGGTCTCTTTTTTTAAATGTCTTTGACATAGGGTCCATTTTAAAAAATGGATGAGCGTCTTTTTTGTAATATATCCTAATAAATCTTTTAAAATGGAGATAGTTGAACTTGACTAAACGGTTGTTAGTTCAAAAAGTTGAAAATAGCATCGCGTAAAAATTTGGCTGCTCCAGTACCTGCAGACTCATCATAAAAGCGGGTGAATCTGGGGTCATCTACATACATTTGTGCTAATCCTTGATGAGCTTCTTTTGAATAACTTGGCCAAGTGAACATCAACCACTCCTTATGAAGCTGTGCTAGTTGAATAGCTTCCTTACTAGTCGAGTCTTCTTTTTGCATAGCTAGTTTTAAACCTTTAATTATTTTAGCCGATAGATCTTGCATGTTCGTGTAGTCTTCAGGACTTAGTCCAGCAAACTTCTGGTTTGCTTTTTCAATCGTTTCAGAACCATGTTTTTCACGGATCTCAGAACCGTATTGTGTTTCATTATTAGCGAGCAGTTCTTTTTTGAAGCCTTCAAATTTTTCTTTATCAGACATTTGGAATTCTCCTTTCTTATTTGCTAAAGTTTTATCCAGTGTTTCGAGTAATTGATCTACTTGTGCTTTTTTGACTAATAAATGCTGGCGATGCTCTAGTAAAGCTTTTTCACTATCAAAATGACTATCTGTTAACACTTGCTTGATCGTGTCTAATGGCATATCTAAATTGCGATAGAATAAAATTTGCTGGAGCTTATCAACTTCTTCTGCACCATAAATGCGGTAACCGTTAGAACTTTTTCGTTTAGGTGCTAATAATCCAATTTCATCATAATACCGAAGGGTTCCTTTGCTCACTCAAGCAAGTCGACTCAAAGCATCTACTGTGTATTCCATTTCATGCCCTCCTTTCTGCCTTCCTTTATCTATATTGATTGTAAACCTTTACGTAGCGTAAAGGTCAAGCGTTTTAAAAAGAAAAGATGAAACAGTTGAGTAGGCACAATAAGAGGGAAGAGATGCTATTCACATCTCTCATTTTATTCAAGGTATTTATTCTAGTAATTTTCAATCAATTGCTGTAAAATTGTATGAATTGAGTGTTTGTAGTAATTATTTTTTAATTGCTTCATATGACACTTGTAAAGTGAAATTCTTGAGAAATGAAGGTGCAAAAATGTCTTTTGTAGAGATAAAAAATGAATTTAAACGCTATAAAATGGGTGAAACAGTTATTGCCGCAAATGATGGCATCTCTTTTGAAATTGAACAAGGAGAATTTGCAGTCATTGTTGGACCAAGTGGTGCAGGAAAATCAACAGTTCTGAATATTTTAGGTGGAATGGATACGGCAGATGAAGGTCAGATCCTTGTTGACGGCACAGACATTGCCAAGTTTAGTACAAAACAACTTACGCAATACCGTCGAGACGATGTAGGATTTGTTTTTCAATTTTATAACTTAGTGCCAAATTTGACAGCTATTGAAAATGTGGAGTTGGCATCTGAGATTTCCAGCAAAGCATTGGATGCCAAAAAAGTGTTAGAAGATGTTGGTTTAGGCCATAGGTTAGATAATTTTCCAGCACAACTATCAGGTGGGGAACAACAACGAGTAGCCATTGCTAGAGCTTTAGCTAAACAACCCAAACTTCTTTTATGTGATGAACCAACTGGAGCTTTAGATTATGAAACTGGGAAACAAGTATTAAAAATTTTGCAAGATACCTGTAAAAAAACAGGGACAACAGTTATTGTCATTACACATAATAAAGCAATAGCTCCAATGGCTAATCGAATGATTGAAATAAACAATGCAAAAGTACGTAGTGTGACCATGAATGACAACCCTATGTCCGTAGCTGATATCGAATGGTAAGGGGTGGAGAAAATTGAAGAAGAAAGCACTGTGGAAAGATATAGTTAAAGAGATGGGGAAATCGAAAACACGATTTTTATCTATCTTTGCAATTATTACACTAGGGGTAGCTTTTTTTGCCGGAATTAAAGCAACCGGACCGGATATGATCGATACCGCGGATCATTATTATAAAGAGACAAATCTAATGGATACCAAAGTGTTATCTACTTACGGGCTTAACGATGATGACCAAACACTATTGGAAAGCATTGAAGGTGCAGATGTGACCATGAGCTACAGTCAAGATGTAATTTTAAAGGATAGCAGTTTGGTTACTAAAGTCATGTCTTATTCTTTAAATGAAAAAGTTAGCCAAAATAACTATGTTGTAGCTTCAGGTCGTTTGCCAGAAAAAGCTGGTGAAATTGCGTTAGACAATAACAGTAAAATGACGGATGCTTACACTATCGGTGATACAGTTACTCTTTCATCAGAAAGTGAAGACACCAATTTAGAAGATACTTTTGCAACGACAACATTTGAAGTGGTTGGTTTTGTGGATACATCACAATACATTGAAAATTCTTCAAGAGGACCAAGTACGGTTGGTAAAGGAACAGTAGATGGATTTGCTATTATTCCTGAAGAAGATTTTACATCAGAATTTTATACAGAAGCGTATTTATCTTTTGAAAAGAACGATTCACTGGTTTCTTATTCCACAGAGTATGAAGATGCCGTTGAGAAGCAAATGGATCAAATCGAAAAATTGGTTGAAAAAAGGCCAGAAGAACGATTAGCTGAAATTCGTTCAGAGGCACAAATTGAAATCGATGAGGGTCAAGCTGAAATTGATGATGCTAAAAAACAATTAGCTGATGGTCAAAAACAGTTAGAAGATGCCAAATCTACATTGGATCAAGGACAAGTAGATTACAACGAAGGATTAGCTACGTTAGAAACTCAACTAGCTAATGCTCAAGCTACTATTAATCAAAAGCGTCAAGAATTAGAAACGGGAAAAGCAGAATTAGCTACAAATGAAGCGAATTTGCAAGCAACACAAATCCAGCTCATTGATGCCCGAAATAATTTTGAAGCCCAAAAAGCAACTGCAGAACAAAATTTAGCTAATGGAGAAACATTTATTGGAAATGCTAGAGCTGTTTTAGCTGTTCCAATTGAAAGTGTGCCGGTTGAAACTCAAACGAGCATCACTCAAGCAGCCACTGTTGTTGATCCTTCACTTGGAGAAACCTTTACAGGTTACTTTGCCGGAGTTGTTCCAAATAGCACGGTTTCAGCAGCAATAGAAGGAGTGGCCACTAATCTTGAAGAAACAAGGGCACAATTAAGTGCAGCAGATGCTGAAATAACAGCTAATGAGCAAAATCTTGCTCAAGGATTTGCTGAAATCGAAGCTGCAAAAACAACGCTTGCTAATGGGGAAGCTCAGCTAACAGATGCTCAAGAGCAATTAAATCAAGAAAAAGCGAATGGCGAGGCTGAATTAGCTACAGCTCTTGAAAAATTAGAATCCGGGCGAGCTGATTATGAAACTGCATTAGCTGAATTTGAAAAAGAGTCAGCAGCTGCTGAAAAGCAAATTTCAGATGGCGAAGCAGAGCTAGCAGATGCTAAAAAAGAATTGGAAGAATTAGAGATGCCTGAATATTATGTGCTGGATCGTTCAACAAATCCAGGATACAGCGAGTTTAGCGACAATGCAGACCGCATCTCAGCAATTGCACAAGTATTTCCAGTTTTCTTTTTCCTAATTGCTGCACTAGTTTGTTTAACCACTATGACTCGTATGGTAGAAGAAGAACGATTACAGATCGGAACCTTAAAAGCACTAGGGTATTCAAATCTGGATATTTCTAAGAAATTTTTAGTTTATGCTTCAGTGGCCAGTATTCTGGGAACTATCATTGGTTTAGCTATTGGGTACCAATTATTCCCTAATGTCATCTTTAATGCTTATGGGTCAATGTACAATTTACCACCTGTTAGAATAACGTATTACATCAGTTATGGAGTAATTTCCTTTGCAGTGGCATTACTATGTACAGTGATGTCCGCGTATCTTGCAGTAAGAGTGGCTTTACAGAGTACACCATCTACATTGATGCGTCCAAAAGCACCTAAAATTGGGAAGCGAATTTTGTTAGAACGCATGCCATTTATTTGGTCCAAATTTGGTTTTATCCAGAAAGTAACCGCTCGGAATCTTTTTCGTTACAAACAACGTATGTTGATGACGGTTCTTGGAGTCGCAGGATGTACGGCATTAATTTTAACTGGATTCGGTATATCAGATTCAATTTCAGATGTAGCTGGTCTTCAATATGGCAAGATTATGAAATACGATGCAATTGTTGCCTTAAATACGGATTCGAGTGATGCTGAAAAAGATGAATATGATGAAGAATTAGCAAAAGAACCTGCTGTTCAAGAATCTTTAAAAGTTAGTCAAGAAAGTTACACAGTTGATGTGGAAGGTGTCAATACACAAACCGTAACGGTATTTGTACCTGAAACGACTGAAAACCTTGAAAATTATGTTCTCCTAAATGACCGTTCTTCTGGTCAAACCTATTCCTTACCTGAAGATGGGACTATTATCAGTGAAAAGTTAGCTGATTTAATAGACGTCGAAAAAGGAGATACCTTGACTTTAACTGATTCAGACAATAATGATGTAGAAGTCGTTATAAATGAAATTGTGGAAAACTACACTGGTCATTATGTGTATATGAATAAAGATTATTTTGAAACGACCTTTGGAAAAGCACCAGAGTATACAACAGAACTATTGAATTATAGTGACGGAAATATTGATGAAGAAACTTTAGGTTCTTCTCTAACTGAGCAGCCAAGTGTACTATCAGTTAATTTTGTTAGCGATGTTAGTAAATCATTTGAAGAAACGATGGGTAGTTTAGGAATCGTTACACTTGTATTGATTATTTCAGCTGGTTTATTGGCTTTTGTAGTGTTGTACAACTTAACCAATATCAATGTTTCTGAACGCGAGCGAGAATTATCAACCATCAAAGTTTTAGGATTTTTCGATAAAGAAGTTACTATGTATATTTATCGGGAGAATATTATTCTTACTTTAATGGGAATTGTTGTAGGCTCATTTTTAGGAGTCTTGCTGCACAGTTTTGTATTAGATACTGCAGAAGTCGATCTCTTAATGTTTAGTCCAACCATTCAACCACTAAGTTATCTTTACTCAGGAATCATTACTCTGATATTCTCCGGAATCGTTATGATCGCGATGCATTACAAACTCAAAAAAGTCGATATGATCGAAGCCCTAAAATCAGTAGATTAAAAAAAGGATGCGGAGTTCACTAATTAGCTCTGTAAAAAAACTAAAGCTTCTTGCTCGTTAATTCAAGAGTGGGATGCTTTAGTTTTTTTGTATTAATTTAATGATTTAGAATCGGAGACTTTTCGGGACCGAAAAGTTTTCTATAATGAATTTTCTTTTAAAGAGTGGCCCGCTTCTAAATATACCTGCAAATGAGTTAGGAATGACGAGTAGAGCAATTCTACCGGATATTTGTTAGTGAGAAAAGAGAAGGAATGTCGAGTAGAGCTATTCTATCGGACATTTGTTAGTGAGAAAAGAGAAGGAATGTTTAGTAGAGCTAGTTTACCGGACATTTGCTAGCAAGAAAAGGTAAGGAATGTTGAGTAGAGTCAGTAATAAAAAAGTTGAAGAGGAACCTAGTCATCTAGACCAGACTCCTCTTCAACTTTTCAAGATTAAGTAAATTTAAGCTTCAGGCTTGCAGCTTATCAGCTGGCTTGGGCCCGCCAGGTATTAGACGATTAACTATAATGGCAATGAAGGTTCCAATAAAAGTATCCAAAACCCTTGCTAAAGCATACAAAACAGTTTCATCAGTTGGTATACTAAAGTAAATGATTAGAAATGCAGCACTTGCTCCTATGATTCCAGCATTGTAGTTTATTCGATCGCAGAATACAATAATCAAAATGACACCAAGTGGGACACCAATCAATTCAATAAAAAATTGCCATCCGATGAATTGCTGTAACAAAACTAAACATGCAGCAAAAATAGCTCCAATAGAATTCCCAAATATTCTAGTTTTCCCGAACTTTAAACTGGTTTGCCAATCTTCTCGTAAACCAAAAACAGCTGCCAATGCAGCAATCATTGGAGGTTCTCTATCAAGTACATGAAACAAAAGAATACAAGCTGCAACAGCTAAACCTGTTTTCAGTGTACGCATACCTATTCGATAATTGCCAATCTCCATCTGTACTCATCGCTTCCTTTAAAAATCATTATACTAATCTATTAGTGCAGTATACTATTAATAATAAGGATAAACGAATGAAATACAAAGAAAAGTTTTCAGATTTTAAATAAGTGAGGTAAAATAAAAGTAGATTTTATATTAAAGGAGTGTCAGTATGACCGTCTCGTTACGAGCAATAAAAATAGCGTTAGCAACGACAATTGCGATTTTGATAGCTCAGGCACTTCAACTAGAATATAGTGTGTCAGCCGGAGTTGTAGCAATTTTAAGCGTATTAGATACAAAAAAATCCTCTGTTACCACTGCTCTTCAACGAGTAGGGTCTACGATTTTAGCATTAGGGGTAGCAACAGTACTTTTTCAATTACTTGGCTTCAGCACTATTGTATTTGGCTTGTATCTCCTCATCTATATCCCTTTAGCCTATAAATTCAAGGTAGAGGTAGGGATAGCTCCATGTTCTGTACTTGTTTCTCATTTATTACTGGAACAAAGTACCTCTATTGGATGGCTTGCAAATGAGTTGTCATTGATGATCATAGGGGCAGGAATCGCTATTTTATTTAATTTGTATATGCCTTCAAAAGAAACTCAATTAATGCAGTTAAGAGATGAAATTGAAGAAAAGATGAAGCAAGTTTTAATGAGTTTTGATTCGATATTAAGGGAAGGCCACACCAACGAAAGAGTAGAACTTTTATTAAAAGAACTTCACATGGAATTAAAAAAAGCAGAAAAAATGGCTTATACAGAGTCCAATAACCAGTTGTTCAGTCAAAATGAGGACTATATGATTCAGTACTTTGACATGCGTCAACAGCAAGTTAAAGTATTAGCAGAAATGTCGATAGATCTAAGTGTCTGTTCTTTACCAACAAAGCAAAATATGATTTTAGCGCGTTTGTTTCATCAAACGGCTAACCAGCTGCATGAAAGCAATCCAGTGGTAGACTTAACAAAAGATATTCAATCCATGTTAAATGATTTTAGAAATAGTAATTTGCCTTCAACAAGAGAAGAGTTTGAGAATCGCGCAGCTCTATTTATTCTTTTAAATGATTTTACACGGTTCATCCAAATCAAAAAAGATTTTTTTGAACAGCAAAAAAAGTGAAGAAACAACGGTTAACCTCTTTTTAGTAAGCTTACTAACTTAAGAGACCACAATTAACTCAAAAAAGATGAAACTTCTAGTCTTTTCTGATGTACTTGTGGTTTCTTTTTTATTTGTTGTATGTTGGTTATACAACAGGACTGTCCAAACCATCACTTTTTTAAGAAAGATCATTTTATTAGGAAATAATAAATATCATTATGATGTTAGTTTAGTTGAATGTATTAGATAGTATGGAATTGTACAGAACCTTTCGATAGTAGGTTTTTAAAATTAGATTAAACCGTTCAATCTAATGATAAACTACAAATAAAAAAATAGTTTAAATTTCTATTGATTAAATATTCAGAATATTCTATACTAATCCTTAATACATCTTATTGTTAGTATATTCTAATAAAAGAAACCATCATTAAGTCTTTTAAATTAACTAACGCAACTGCGTAAATTGGGGGAAAAGAATATGAAAAAAAGATTTGTAGCGGGAATTGCGTCTCTTTCGTTATTGGCAACAGCATGTGGCACCGGGAGCGGAAGTAGCGCAGATGAGATTACAATTGGTTCGATGTTTGAAAAAACTGGAGAAGTCTCAGCTTATGGGACGGCTGAAGCAAATGCTGTCAACTTAGCAATTAAAGAGATGAATGAAAATGGTGGCGTATTAAATAAACAAATTAATTTAATTGAATACGATACAAAATCAGATAATACAGAAGCTGCTAGTATCGCAACAAAATTAGCAACTCAAGATGAAGCAGTTGTAATTGTGGGACCAGCAACGACTGGAGCGGTTAAAGCTTCAACTCCTGCTGTAACAAGAGCTGGTGTTAGTTTAGTTACTCCTTCTGGTACAGATGATAGTTTGACGATTGATGAGAGTGGCAAAGTTCAACCAAATATTTTCCGTACATCGTTTCAAGATTCTTTCCAAGGAATTGCTTTAGCAGAATTTGCAACAAGTGAGCTAGGAGCTGAGAAAGCTGTGATCATTGGCGATAGCTCAAGCGATTACGCTTTAGGCTTAACAAAAGCTTTTGAAGGTGCTTTTGATGGTGAAATCGTAGCAGAAGAAAACTTTACTGCAGATGATACCGATTTTAACGCTATTTTAACTCGTATCAAAGATCTTGATTTTGATTTTATCTACTTGCCTGGTTATTATAACCAAGCTGGTTTGATCATCAAGCAAGCTCGTGAAATGGGAATCACTCAGCCTATATTAGGTGCAGATGGATTTGGGAACCAAGCATTACTTGAATTAGCTGGAACAGAGAATGTCGATAATGTTTATTATTCAGCACATTACTCACCAAACAGTGAGGACGCTCAAGTAAAAGAATTTATTGAAGCTTACCAAGCTGAATACGATGCAGAACCAGATATGTTTGCAGCACTTGCATACGATACGGCTTACCTTGTAGCTCAAGCAATTGAAGAAGCTGGGGAAGCAACTCCAGAAGCAATCACCACTGCACTTGAAGAGATGAGTGAATTTGATGGTGTTACGGGTACCTTTACATTTGACGAAGACCATAATCCTGTAAAATCAACTTTAGTTATTGAATTACAAGATGGTGTCGAAGTAGGAAATACTGAAGTTACACCCTAAAAAAAATCAAATTAAAAGGTGCAAAGCGAGTTTTGCTTAGCACCTTTTAGCATTTAAAATGAAAAGAGGTGCCATATTATGGAAGCATTTTTACAACAACTGATTAACGGACTTTCTTTAGGAAGTATTTACGCCTTGATTGCATTAGGATATACCATGGTTTATGGCATTATTAAATTGATTAACTTTGCTCATGGAGATATTTATATGGTTGGTGCATTTGTTGGGTATACAGCAATCAATTCTTTCAATTTTAGTTTTTTCCCAGCATTGATCCTTTCTATGGTATTTTGTGCCATTTTGGGAGTAGCAATTGAACGAATTGCATATAAACCTTTGCGCAATGCTACTCGTGTTGCTGCTTTGATCACTGCAATTGGGATGTCTTATTTATTGCAAAATGGCATGATCTACTTAGTGGGTTCAGAAACGAGAGCTTTTCCACAAGTCATTCAAAATAAGGTATATGAATTTTTCGGATTACAAGTCAGTCAGACACAAGTCATGATTTTTGCCACAACGATTATTTTGATGTTGGCATTACAGCTCATAGTTCAAAAAACGAAAATGGGAAAAGCTATGCGTGCTGTTAGTACAGATGCAGATGCTGCTCGTTTAATGGGAATTAATGTCGATAATGTGATTTCGTTTACTTTTGCACTAGGGTCATCATTAGCTGGAGCAGCCGGAGTTTTAGTGGGATTGTATTACAATTCAATTGAACCGATGATGGGGTATGCACCAGGCTTAAAAGCCTTTATTGCTGCTGTATTAGGCGGAATTGGCATCATACCAGGAGCTATGTTCGGTGGATTTGCAATTGGGATCATTGAAACATTGGTTAGCGGATATGGCGGATCATTGATCAAAGATGCAGTAGTTTACTTGATTTTGATTGTAATCCTTATCTTTAAACCTTCCGGATTGCTTGGCAAAAATGTAAAAGAGAAAGTGTAGGTGATAAAAATGAAACAATTCAATAAGAAAAATCTCGGTTGGCTCATTTTTATTGCAGCCGTCTATATTATTATTCAAATAGGCACATCAACCGGTATTATCAATGCTTTTTATGAAATCACTTTAATGACTATCTTGATCAATGTGATTTTAGCGACTGGTTTAAATTTGATCATTGGGTTTTCAGGTCAGTTTTCATTAGGACATGCAGGTTTTATGGCTATTGGTGCTTATTGTACCGGAATCGTCAGCATCAAATACCCTACTATGTTAGGTCTTATGGGAGGGATTCTATTAGGAATCGCCATAGCCAGTCTTGTGGCTTTATTAGTAGGGATTCCCACATTACGATTAAAAGGAGATTATTTAGCGATAGCTACTTTAGGGGTAGCTGAAATCATTCGAATCGTGATTTTGAATATGAATGATCTTACAAATGGAGCCGCTGGATTAAGCGGGATTCCTTTTATTGCAAATTGGCAGATAACCTTTGCTTTTATTGTGATTTCTTTGATTGTGATCATGAATTACATCAAAAGCAGTCCAGGACGAGCAACGATTTCTATCCGTGAAGATGAAATTGCAGCAGAATCAATGGGAATCAATACGACAAAATATAAAATTATTGCTTTTGTTTTAGGTGCAGCTTCAGCGGCAATAGCAGGTGGATTGCACGCTTCTTATTTTAGTGTTATCCGGCCAGCCGATTTTACTTTTATGAAATCTGTTGATATTTTGATTATTGTTGTTTTTGGCGGATTAGGTAGTATGACAGGGAGTGTTGTGGCAGCTATTGTATTAGGGATACTCAATATCTACTTACAGCCTTTTGGACAGTTAAGAATGATCATCTATTCAATTGCTCTAGTTGCAATTATGGTATTTAGACCTTCAGGCTTATTAGGAACGAAAGAATTTACCATTTCTGGTCTATTAGACCGTAAAAACAAAAAAAATTCTGTGAAAGAGGGGGGAGCAGAATGAGCTTATTAGAAGTTAAACAACTAACTAAAAACTTTGGTGGGTTGTCTGCTGTCTCTATGGTAAACATGCAATTGGAAGACAATGAACTTGTCGGATTAATTGGTCCAAACGGGGCAGGAAAAACGACCCTTTTTAACTTGTTAACAGGAGTTTATGAACCAACTGAAGGGGTAATTGACCTGGAGGTAGACGGCAAAAAAACTTCTTTGATCAAACAAAAAACCTATACCATCACATCTATGGGTTTAGGTAGGACGTTTCAAAATATTCGGTTGTTTAAAGATCTAACCGTATTAGATAATGTTTTGATCGGTATGCATGAAAAAAATAAAGTTGGCACTGTAGCTAGTATTTTTAGAACGCCAGCTTATTACACAGCAGAAGAAAAAATGCGCAATGAAGCTATCGAACTATTAGCGCTGTTTAATCTAGAAATGAAAGTAGAGGAATTAGCAAAGAATTTACCTTATGGAGAACAGCGGAGATTAGAAATCGTTCGAGCACTAGCTACTAAACCCAAAATTTTATTTTTAGATGAACCAGCTGCTGGAATGAACCCACAAGAAACGGCTAATTTAACTTCTTTGATTCGCCAAATCCAAAAAGATTTCAAGATCACAATTTTATTGATTGAACACGATATGTCTTTAGTAATGGATGTATGTGAACGGATTTACGTATTAGAATACGGCAGAATGATCGCTCATGGAACGCCTGAGGAAATCAAGACCAACGAAGCCGTTATCAAAGCATATTTAGGTGGTGAGTAGACATGTTAAAAGTAAAAGATCTATCCGTTTATTATGGTGTCATTCAAGCCACTAAAGAAATCAGCTTTGAAGTTAACGAAGGTGAAATTGTTTCGCTGATTGGTGCTAATGGTGCTGGAAAATCGACGGTTTTAAAAGCTATTTCTGGCTTGCATCGTCCAAAATCAGGTGAAATTTTTTTCAACGATCGTCCGATACAAAAAGACTCAACGCGCAAAATCGTTCAGTTGGGTATCTCTCAAGTTCCAGAAGGAAGGCATGTCTTTAAAGGGATGACTGTAATGGAAAACTTAGAGATGGGAGCTTTTCTTAGAAAAGATAAAAGTGAGATTCAAAAAGATTTAAAAATGGTGTTTGATCGTTTTCCAGTTTTAGAAGAACGAAAAAAACAAGATACAGCAACTCTTTCTGGTGGAGAACAGCAAATGGTTGCCATGGGACGAGCATTGATGTCTAGACCAAAATTATTGTTGTTGGATGAACCTTCAATGGGATTAGCCCCTCTTTTCATTAAAGAAATTTTTAATATCATTCAAATGATCAACAAACAGGGAACAACGGTGTTATTGATTGAACAGAATGCAAAAGTTGCTCTAGAAATTGCTCATCGTGGATATGTATTAGAAACAGGAAAAGTTGTACAAACCGGTACGGGAAAAGAGCTATTAGCGAGTGATGAAGTGCAAAAAGCTTATTTGGGAGGTTAAGAAATGGACGTAAAAAGTTATATGACATCAACTGTTGTAACTGTTTCGGAAGAAACAAAAGTCTTAGAAGCGCTTGATATTATGAAAGAAAATGACTTTCATCGGTTGCCCGTAGTAAAAAATGGACGAATGGTTGGTTTGGTTACACAAGAAATCATCCAAGAAAATTCTCCTTCTACAGCGACAAGTTTAAGTATTCATGAAATGAATTACTTACTGACTAAAACTAAAGTTGGCGACATTATGCAGAAAAAAGTTTTAACCATTAAGGCAGATGATTTATTAGAAGAAGCTGCATCTCGTATGCGTGACCAAGAAGTAGGTGTATTGCCGGTAGTAAAAGAAGGAAATGAAATTGTAGGTATCATCACGGATAAAGATATCTTTAGGGCTTTTATTGATATTATGGGGTACAACAATAAAGGTAGCCGCATTGTAATTGATATTCCGGAAGACCATCCAGGAATTCTTGAAGACATTACCAATATTTTAGCGGAAGTTAAAATCAGTATTGATCAAATTGCTGTTTATCGAAAAGATCATTTTACCCAAGTCATCATTCAAATGGATAGTCCCGATGTAAATGCAATAAAAGAAATTCTAACAACTAGTGGATATACTGTTAGTTCAGCGCTTTATAAAGAAGGTAAAAAGACTGAATAAAAAAAATTAGCACTAAAATAAATTTAGAGAAAAATCAAACTGCCCTCAAAAATTAGTGCTAATTTTTGAGGGCAGTTTGATTTTTAGTAGTGCTAGAATAATGGTAAGACATTGATTCAGGATTAGGATCCAAACCTAATGAAAATCTACTATCCTAAAAAGTGTCTTTCGGGTATAGTAATTAAATAGGTGATTTTTCTATACATAAAAGATGAGAGAAACAAATCATTTGAAAACATAGCAAATACTAGTAAATTAAATGGGGAAATGACTAAAGGGGATAAAAAGATGAAAAAAAGATGGCTGATAGGTGGATTAGCAGTTGTTCTATTAAGCGTTGTAGGAGGTATTCTTTTTATGAATAAAACTGAAGAAAAAGAATATAAATCTGAAAGTGGCCTTTCTTATGTAGCAAAAATTGAAGGAAAAGAATTTTATGTCTATGAAGAGGGACAATGGGTCACAAAATTCTTAACGGGTGTCAATATGGGAGCTGCAAAACCTAGGACATTTCCAGGCGAAGTAGCCATTACAAAAGAGGAATACTTACGCTGGTTTCAACAAATCAAAGACATGAATGCGGATATTATCCGGGTATATACAACTTTAAAGCCGGCTTTTTATGAGGCTTTGTATGAGTTTAACTTGAATAATAAAGACCCGATATACATAATGCACGGTGTATACCTGAATGAAGCAGATATTGCAGAATTGAACAATGCCTATGCAGAAGATGAAAAAATAAAAAGAGACTTCATAGAGGATGCTACAGAGATAGTGGATGTCTTACACGGTCAAGCAACCTTACCCAAAAGAGCCGGTTATGCTGATGGAGAATACACAAAAGATATTTCTCAATATGTTATAGGTTGGATATTAGGCGTGGAATGGGATCCGTATTTTGTCAACGGAACAAATGAAGCGAACCCGGAAAAGACTGCTTTTGAAGGAGATTACCTATATACAGAAGGGGCTTCACCGTTTGAAGTGTTTTTAGCGGAAGCCGGAGATGCTATTTTATCTTACGAAGCTCAAGAGTACCAGACTATTCGGCCACTGAGTTATACTAACTGGTTAACGACCGATATGCTAGATCATCCTAATGAACCGGATAAGAAAGAAGATATGGCAGTCGTAAATACAGAGCATATAAAAAGCACAGATCAATTAGAAACGGGATTGTTTGCTTCTTATCACGTCTATCCTTATTACCCTGAATTTCTGAACTATCAGCCTGAGTATACTGAAGTGAAAAATGAAGACGGTAGCGTCAATACTTATAAAGCTTACTTAAGAGATCTAATAAAGGAACATACTGTACCGGTTATGGTGGCTGAATTTGGAATACCAGCTTCACGTGGAAAAGCCCATGAAAGTCTGTATTCTGGATTTAATCAAGGCGGTATCGAAGAATCTGATCAAGGAAAAATGCTAATAGATATGATGCAAGATATTCATGATGAAGGCTATTTTGGAGGGCTGGTATTTACGTGGCAAGATGAATGGTTTAAACGAACTTGGAACACAATGGATTTTGATTTGCCAGATCGCCGTCCATTTTGGTCAAATACTCAGACTAATGAGCAACATTTTGGGCTGCTTGCTTTTGATCCAGGAGAAGAAAAAAGCGTAGTTTACGTTGATGGAGATGATTCTGACTGGAGTGAAAAAGATCAGCTGTCGAAAAATGAAGAAACGACTATTTCAGTAAAATCAGATGAAAAATACCTTTATATAAAAGTAGAATCGAAAGAGTTTAATTTTGAAGCAGATCAATTATTTATTGCTATTGATGTAAAAGAGGATCAAGGAAATAGTGAAACAGTAGATGGTTCATTGGCGTTTTCTAGACCAGCTGATTTTCTGGTAAAAATAAACGGAGCAACGGAATCCTCTATTATGGTAGATGCGTATTATGACTCTTATTATTACCAATATGCAGAACAATTGGGATTGATCGAGAAACAACCAGATTACACAGTAAAGAATTCAGGGTTATTTAATCCTATGTATCATGCTCTGTCATCAGAATTAACATTGCCTCAAACAAAAGATGTTATTCCTTTTTCAAATTATGAAACGGGAATTTTGGTATTAGGAGATGGAAATCCGGAACATGAAGAGTATAACTCATTAACCGATTTTGCAGTAAAAGATGGTATCGTTGAAATTGCTTTGCCATGGCAGTTATTAAATGTCATGGATCCTTCGACGAAACAAATTATAGGGGATTTGTATCAAAATGAAGGCGTTGAAGCAGTGGGTGTAGAAAATATTTATTTAGGAGCAGCTTTAGTAAAAAAAGGATATACTGAGTCTAGTGAATTAATGTTGGAACCTTATTCTTGGGAATCGTGGGAGCTGCCAACATATCACGAACGATTAAAACCATCGTATTACTTGTTGAAAGAAGCTTTTCTAGAATATGATAAATAAGTTTAGGAAATAATTGTCAAAAAAGTACGGGGATATTTTTACGACACCTTCACAAAGAATCAAGTGAAGTATAAGGGGAGAACAATGATGAAACCATCTTTTTATGCAGATATAGTTCATGCAAGTCCAAATGCTTTTGTTTACTTTAAATTGATTAGAGATAGTAATGACAAGGTTATAGATGGGATCTATAAAGATATAAACCCTGCATATGAATGTTTAATTGGGATGAAAAAAGAGGATTTAGTAGGAAAAAAAGTATCAGAAATTTTTGAACCAAAAGTCTTGAAAACATTACGATGGTTAAAAGCCGGTGGAAAAGCAGAAAAAAAACAAGGACATGATAAGATGGACTACTATTCTGAAGTGACACATCAGTTTTACCGCGTCCAAATTTTTTCGTTTGAAAAAGAACATGCTGCTATAGCTTATGCAGGATCAACCACTGAAGTATTACAGAAATACAGTGCACAAGAAGATTTGAAACAAACAGAAAATCAACTGAGCTTGATACTGGATTCAACAGAAGAAGCGATTTGTGGGATAGATTTGAAAGGACAATGTACGTTCTTGAACCATAGTTGTATGGAAATATTAGGAATCAAGGAAGAATCAGAGCTGGTTGGTCAACAAATATTTGATCATTTGACCAAAGAAGCCTTATCACAAGAAGAAACAACCGTTACGCAGGATATTCTCGAAAACCTGAATAAAAAACAGAAAAGTCACTCAGATCAGGCCTATTTTACACGAATGGATGGAACTCTATTTCCAGTGGAATATTTTGTAACACCAAAAATAAGTAATGGAACCTTACTTGGAGGAATATTAACTTTTTTTGATATTACAGAAAGAAAAAAAAGCAAGCAGAAATAAATCACTTAACGTTTCATGATCCGTTAACGGGATTATTCAATCACATAAAGTTTGAAAAGTTGAAATTTACTTATGATAGTGAAAAATATCTACCCTTGTCTATCCTTATGGGAGACATCAATGGGCTAAAAAGAATCAATCAGCAATATGGTCATCATGAAGGAGATCAACTCTTAAAAGCAGTGACAAGAGTTCTTAGTGAAAATATTCCAAAAAATGCACATCTTGCTCGTTATGGCGAAGATGAATTCAGCATTTTATTGCCAAATACTGACAATATGCAGGATTTTTGGTACGTTCAAAGGATTCAGGATGCGATTAAGAAGCACAATAACCAATTAAATAAAGATCAAGCAGCGATCAATCTTGCATTTGGGTATGAGACAAAGTACAACGTAAATATGGACATTCAAAAAGTGATCAACAATGCTCAAGACTATATGGATAAACAAAAGATGCTCAACCAGGATAGCATGCGAAATGCTCTTTTAACTTCTATTAAAACAACTTTGTTAGCTAGAAGTCAGTTTACTGAGGAACATGCTGAAAGACTCGTTACCTTATCAAGAAAAGTTGGAAAAGTTATGAAATTGTCATCTTATCAAATGGATGAGTTAGCTTTATTGGCAGAACTGCATGATGTAGGGAAAATTGATGTTGATGATGCCATTTTGAATAAACTAGGCAAGCTGACGGATGTAGAAATGGCTGAAATGAAAAAGCATTCGTTTATTGGGTATCAAATTGTTAAGTCCATTCAGGGGCTAGATGACATCGCTTTGCCTATTTTGCATCATCATGAGCGTTCAGATGGAAATGGCTATCCAGATGGATTAACGAGATACGCTATTCCATTATTGTCGCGCATTATTTCAGTAGTGGATGCTTATGATGCAATGACACAAGATCGTCCTTATCGTAAAGCTATGTCCCAAGAAGAAGCTATTACTGAAGTGAAAAAAAATTCAGGAACCCAATTTGATCCTGAAATTGTCGGATATTTCTTAAAAAGTTTAGAAGAATAAAGTTTCATGAAAGTTGTGGCAAAGGTCAGAAGACAGGAGAGATACTATGAACAATTTACTGGCTAATATTGCCTGGGTGGGAATCATTAGTTTAGTCAGCATCAACCTATTCATTGTTCTTTTTACGGTTATTATTAATCAAAAGAATCGTTTAAATAAAAAAAGCTATCAAAAAGCTCACCAACAAATCAAACCAATTATAAAAGAAGAAATCAAGGATCCAAGTCAGCTGACGGAAAGATTAATCTCTTTTAAAACTAAGGTAGAACGAAGAGCAGTCTTTAATTTGCTTATGAGCTATGCCCAAAAACCTGAGACAGTTAAGAATAGTTTGTGGACACTAGAACAGTTAGGTTTTTTGGATGAATTAATAAAAGATGCTTCAAAAAAGTTATCTTTACGGCATATACAACTGTTTAGTCAGCTCCGTCTTCATAAAGCATTCTCTATTTTAATGAAGGGGACAACAAGTAAGAATTATGAAATTGGATATAATTCTTTTTATGCTCTTTCATTGTTGCCTTTGTCAGAAAAGGAGCTTCCGATTTACATCGAATCTTTATTAAAATCATCTATTATGAGAGACCGTATAGTTGATATGTTAAACCATCTGCATATGGATGTTAAAACTATTCTTCATTTCTTAAAAAAGGTTATGTTGGACAAAGACAAAGTTATCTTATTATTGGTTTTAAAGAATCGTCTAAAGAAACAAGATTCTTTATTGGCAAACCAACTCTTGCCTTATTTAGAAGGATCAAAAGAAGTACGGATAGCCGCCATTCATGCATTGGCTGCAAGCGAAAATGAATTTTACTTTCCCTTTTTCCAAGAATTATATTTAAAAGAAACCGATTGGCAAGTACGGGCAGTGGTATCAAAAAACCTTTCTTTATTAAATGCACATGGTGAACAAAAATTATTAAATGATATGCTAAAGGACGAAAACTGGTGGGTACGCCATAATGCTATGAACAGCTTGAAAAAACGTTATCCAGATAATGGCATGATTGATTCAAAAAATGAGGTATTGGAAAATGCTGATCAACTGACACAACTACAAACAAAAAGGAGTGAAACTAAGTGATACTGATAGAAAAATTCATTTACTTTTACAGCTTGTTTATCTTAGGCTATTCCATAACAGTTACAGCCTTGTATCTTATTCTTATCGTTGTATCTTGGAAACGTTTAAGAGAATTTGTTGGAATTATTCAAACAAATATTACAAGTGTCAGTCATTATACTAAACCGATTTCTATTTTAGTACCTGCTTATAATGAAGAACAAACAATTGTGGACAGTGTTCACTCTTTTATGCAGTTAGATTACCCAGAGTTTGAAGTAATCGTCGTTAATGACGGATCAACAGATCAGACGATGGATAAGCTAATTCAATTTTTTGATTTATATCCTGTGGAACTAGATAGCGATATGAAAATTGAAACAACTCCTATCAGACAAGCTTATAAATCCCATACCTATTCAGATTTGATTTTATTAGATAAAGAAAATGGTGGCAAAGCTGACGCATTAAATGCTGGTATTAATGTGTCAGTGTATCCATTGTTTTGTGCGATTGATGCAGATTGTATCATTGAAAAAGATGCTTTATTGCGAATCGTTTCGCCATTTCTTAAACACGAAGAAACGATTGCAGTAGGCGGAATGGTTCGGATCGCAAATGGTAGTGACATAAAAGATGGGCAGATTGTTAAAACTAATGTTCCTCAAAAAATGATTGAACGGTTCCAAGTTATTGAATATTTCCGAGCTTTTTTAACTAGTCGTATTGGTTGGCAGCGATACAACGCATTGATGATCATTTCAGGTGCATTTGGCCTATTTAAAAAATCCGCCGTATTAGACGTTGGAGGATTTGAGAGAACGATTGGAGAAGACATGGAGCTTATTTTAAGGTTACATGAAAAGTTCCGCCAAACCGGTGAACCTTACCATATTGGTTTTGCATCTGATGCAGTTTGCTGGACACAAGCACCTGACAGCTATAAAGGATTGGAAAGTCAGCGGATAAGATGGCATAGGGGGCTATTTGATTCTTTGAATAGACATCGAAAAATGATAAGCAATCCTAAATACGGATCTGTCGGACTAGCTTCTATGCCGTACTTCTTTTTAGTAGAGTTATTGGGGCCAGTTATTGAAATGGTCGGATATATTGTAATGGCATTAGCCATTTACTTGAATATTCTTTCTTCAACTGTGGCACTTATCTTTTTGGTAACGTGTTTGATGGGAATTCTATTTTCTTATTCGGCTATTTTATTTGAAGAAATCTCTTATAAACGTTATGGCAATTTGAAAGATATCTTATTGTTGTTTGTGGTAAGTATATTAGAACAGTTTTATTACCGTCAACTAACGGTGTGGTGGAGAGTAAAAGCATTCTTTAATTACAGTAAAGGCAGTAAACAATGGGGAACGATCGAGCGCAAAAATTTTGATTCAAAAACAAAAAAACAATAAAGCGGAAAAACTTAAGAAAAAGGACTCTGTCGGCCGGTATGGCGGGAAAAAATTCATTGTTGTCCTACCGGATACAACATCAAGTGAAGCACTAACGATTATCGATAGAATGCGCAAAACCGTAGAAAAATATCAATTTAAAGGGGAAGAGAAAGTAACGGTATGTAGCGGTATTAAAGAATTTGACAATGAAATTTTGAGTGATTTTATTAATCAAGCGGATATGAAATTGTATCAAGCTAAAAAAGCAGGTAAAAATTGTATTATGGCTTAACTGTTCTATAGAAAACTTAGACACTTAATAAAACCGCTACCTCAAAATAATTTTTGAAAAGTGACAGAAATTTGACTAAGTAAAATCTAAATTGGAATAGGTATGAGAAAGACTAGTCTTATTCTACTTATCACTGAATTCAATTTAGGAATAATTCGTTTTGAAAACTGGTTGGACAGCTTTTTTAAAAAAAATTAAGAAAGTAATAAAGTTTGTTTGGACAACTTTGAAAGAGTTTGCTATCCTAAAGGTACATAGTAATCACATAAAGCAAATGAACCTGACAATTTTTTGAACAGCAATTATTTCGTTTATTTCATAAAATTGCTTTGGAGGGGTAATGCTTGCACATAATTTGTTGGGAATAAGATGATTTAGGATACTTTCCTAAATCATTTTTTTATTTCTTGATTTAGGTCTAAAGGCTTAGATATTTCTTAAGAAGAATTAGGTATACTGACTATAAGAATAAAATTCAATAAATAGATTAAGCAAAAATTTGTGATGGAGGGTTTTAAAATGAAACAATTCAAAAAAATTGGGATAACAGCTTTAGCATCAATGAGTCTATTGGGAGCTTCTTTAGTTATTATGCCGCATTCTGCTAGCGCAACAACAAATGGAATTGATACGACAGTAGTTGATGAAAAATGGGGTAAACCGACTTTTATTTATGGCGGTGGATTATCTGAAAATCAAATATCAGAAACGGAAGACCTTTTAGGAATTGAAAATCCGGAAAATGTAGCTGTCGGAAGTGTGACAGGTCAAGACTTGATCAATTATTTAGGTGAGGGTTCGGGAAATACATCTAGCATGATCTCATCCGTATTAGTACAGAAGCAAGATGCTGGCGAAGGTGTGGATGTTGAAATTGTAACTCCAGAAAACATTAGCCAAATTACACAGGATCAATACGCTAATGCAGCTATCACGGCAGGAGTAAACGATGTGAAAATCGAAGTAGCAAGTGTCAGCAAGGTTACGGGAGAAAGCGCCTTAACAGGTATTTACAAAGCTTTTGACGTTAACGGAGAAGAATTAGACCAAGAACGTATGGAAGTTGCGCAAGATGAATTAGAAACAACCAACGGAATCGCACAAGAAAATAGTGAAAATGAAGAATTTGATACAGCAAAATTTGATCAAGCGATTATTGACATCAAGCAAAGTTTAGCTGAATTAAAAGAACAGCAAGGCGAACTAGCTACAAAAGAAGATGTTGAACGCATCATTAATGAAGCGTTAGAAAAAAATAATTTACAAGATGCTGTTACACAAGATCAAATCGACCAGTTAATGGCTTTATTTGAAAAATACCAACAAACAAGTGCCATTGATTCTGCAGAAGTAAAAGAACAATTAAAAAACTTATCTAATACAGTCCAAGATAAATTTGGCGATGCTTTGAAACAAGCTGAAGATAGCGGATTAGTGGACAAAGTCGGAAACTTCTTTAGTCAAATATGGAATGCTATTGTAGGGTTGTTTAACTAAGATCTGTTTTAAATGAGTTCGTTAAGAGAAAGATAGTCGCTAAAAAATAATGATGCACTTTAACTTTGTGCGTCTATCTCAACAATATTTAGTTCGACCAACAAAAAACCTTATTGCGTTTGAGTAGACGCAATAAGGTTTTTTAACTAACTCAGAGTCAATTTCTATTTGAGTTGATGCAACAAGGGTTAATTCGATCAACTCAGGGTCGATTTCTATTTGAGTTGACGCAACAAGGTCTAATTCGATCAACTCAGAGTCGAATTCTATTTGAGTTGACGCAACAAGGTCTAATTCGATCAACTCAAAGTCGGTTTCTGTTTGGGTTGACGCAACAAGGTTTAATTCGATTAACTCAGGGTCGATTTCTATTTGAGTTGACGCAACAAGGTCTAATTCGATCAACTCAAAGTCGGTTTCTGTTTGGGTTGACGCAACAAGGTCTAATTCGATCAACTCAGAATTGATTTCTGTTTGAGTAGACACAATAAGGTCTAATTCGATCAACTCAGAGTCGATTTCTGTTTGAGTAGACACAATAAGGCTTGAATTTACAAAATTGCTTACTTGTATTTCTATCTTTAATTTTTAAATAGGTCTTAATAAAGCAAACTTTAAAGAAAGCTAAAGCCAATGATTTGTCCTTGTAAAGTGGGACAAGTCATTGGCTTTTTTATATAAAAGAGAGCATTATTCGAAATCGTAGTGAAGTCCCCAGTCTTTTCTTAATTTATCCATAATTTCCATTACATCATGTGTAAGAGCAAGTGATGGATTTGGACCATCTGACAGAATCGTGTTGGTAATATCCGCTATTTCATAATTCATAGCTTGCTTAGTATCCCCAGCTTCAACAGTTTCCACTGAACCATCAGGCATAGTTAATGTTGCTTTATCTGCACGAGGGAAATCATTGACTGTAATAAAACCATTTTCAAAAGCAACAATTCCTGTTTTGGGCATTTTAGCTCTAAAGGTAAGCGAAATAGCAGCCAGTTCATTTTGATCATTTTTCAATAAGATACCCGACTGCTCATCCACACCTGTTTCATAAAAATTCATTGTTGTATGAATTTCATTGGGTTGACTAGTTAAGAAGAAGCGAGCAAATGATAGAGCATAAATTCCAATATCTAATAAAGCTCCTCCAGCAAGGTCTTTATTGAAAAAACGATTGGCTGGATCTTCTTCTTTTAAACTTCCAAATGAAACCTGGATCATCTTTAACTTTCCAAGAGATCCGCTTTGAGCGATTTCTTTTAGTTTATGGTAAAGAGGCATATGGTAAATGACCATTGCTTCTGCTAATACTAATTTTTTTTCTTTCGCTAACTTCATAGCTTGAGTTAGTTGATCATTGTTCATGGTAATGGCTTTTTCTGATAAAACATGCTTGCCGTGTTCTAAACTTTTTAAAATCAATTCAGCATGATGGCTGTGTGGTGTAGCAATGTAAACCACATCAATAGATGGATCTTCTAGTAGTGCATCATACGAACCATATGATTTTCCAATCGCATGTTTTTGGGCAAATGCTGCTGCTTTTTCATCATTTCGTGAACCGGCAGCGTAAAGTACGGCATTCTCAACATCAAACGCTTCCGCAAATTCAGTTGCAATTTGACCTAA
This sequence comes from Carnobacterium sp., assembly GCF_040274425.1. Classification (NCBI taxonomy): domain Bacteria; kingdom Bacillati; phylum Bacillota; class Bacilli; order Lactobacillales; family Carnobacteriaceae; genus Carnobacterium; species Carnobacterium sp. Next base: position 63,573 of record NZ_JBEMBC010000003.1, on the reverse strand, counting down.
ACCTAAAATTCCCCAATTTAATTTTTTCATAGAAAGCCTCCTAAAATTTAGTTAAACAGTAGTGACTCTATTCTACCATTGAAAAACACTGGATTGAAAGAATAAAGTAGCCAGAACTACTTTTTATAAAAAACCTATAAAACTAAAGCATTCAAATTTGAAAGTTAACGTAATAGGTGTAAAATAAGGGTAGCACTTATTGAATAGATTTATTAACTGAAAGGGGAATGATTAAAATGCATGAAGCGTTAGTAGAAATTGTTTTAAGAGCTATAAAGGAGCAGTTTGTTAGCGAAAAAGCTTTTTATACGTCACAATTAGGCATTTCACCACAAAGTTGGGATCGATGGAAGAAAGGCAACCAAGGGTTAAAACCCGAAAATATGAATAAAATTTCACGACTATTTACAGATTATGAATGGATGCTGGTTCAAAAAGTTTGTCGAAATGCTACATTTTTCCCAGAAGTCAAAGCCAATCCAGTTAATGAATATTTAGCTATTAAATTTCATGTAGCACAAAAGTGGGTAAACAGTGGTATCGCTGAGCTCGAATTTAAAAAAGAAACGGAAGAACAACTAACTGAACATCATCGAAAACAGAATACGACTATTCTTAGAATTGAAGTGGAGTACGATTTTTGGAGTTACAAAGACATCATTGAATTACGTTTGCCTGGAGTTATCCAACAACAAATAAAAACCGATAAACCAAATTTATTAGAATGGTTCAACCAAAATATTCAGGATGCGTAGCTCAACTAAAAAGAGGATGCTTAGTGACCTGAAAGAGACTCAAATATAACAGGTATAAGCTTGAGTTTTTATACTCTGTTTTAGGAATTTGTTGATTTTTGAAACGCTTTCTTTTGACCGTAGCAATAAAATACTTTATTCTTAAGCTGTCAAATAGATAAAGAAGGAAGGGTTTCGCATGTTAATTGATTCTTATCCGTATTTGTTATTTAATGGTAACGCAGAAGAGGCGTTGAACTTTTATGCAACTGTTTTTAAAGCAGAGATTTTAGATATGAGCAAATTCAAAGATATGCCACCACACCCAGATAACCCTGTACTGCCTGATGAAATTCAAAATAAAGTGATGAATGCAACCTTGCAGCTTACAAATGGCAGCTATTTGATGTTTTCTGATAACCCGCTTGAAGGAGAATCCGGTTATAAACAAGGTAACAACGTATCTGTTACTTTAGTTTATGAAACAGCAGAGGAAACTCGCGAGGTCTTTGACCAATTGAAAGTAGATGGGAAAATATCGATGCCGCTCGAGGAAACATTTTGGAGCCCTTTATATGGAGATGTTGTTGATCGGTTTGGAGTTGAATGGCAGATTTCGACCTTTGTGCCCGGTATGATGGATAAAGCTGAATAAACCGATTGAAAAAGAAATATTATGGATAAAAAAAGCCTAGTAAGTGAAAGCTGCTAGAAAATTAGATAAAGAAGAGGTTGGGATAAAAATCCCAACCTCTTCTTTTAATTAAATCGTAATTTTTAAATCATTTGGTTTTAGAAGTTTTGATTTGATAAGAAATGGTTTAAATAACAGACTTAAAAGAGCTGGTAAAACAACAACAACGAAAAGATAAGAAAATGTAGCAGCCATTCCTTGAGAAGAAGCAATTCCAAAAATGGCGACTAATGCACATAAACCCATACCCGCAATTTCAGCAGAAGCTTCCAGACCAAAAAGTAGAACCCCCACAGGAGCTAAAAGCGTTCCGAGAATTAATGGGAATAAAGCCACTTTAGGGTGTTTAAGAATATTTCCTGTTTGAAGTTTCGGTGTAATGATTAGTTGGGCTAAAAATGTCCCAGCATCATTATCTTTTAAGCTAAGGAAAGCAAAGACTGTGAATTGCACGCTACATCCAATTAAAGCAGCTGCTCCAGCAGGACCATCCAACTGCAAAGCGAGTGCAATGGCTGCAGAAGAAGCAGGGGATAAAATAAGTAGGCCGAAAATCAGTCCTAGAACCATTGAAGATAAAAGAGGAAAGCCAGCTACAGAGGAAGTAATCAGCAAAGAGACGTTATTCAGTGTATAGGCGATTGGGGCAGATAAAAAGTAACCCACTAATCCACTGACCAAGATACTTGCAAAAGGGACCAGTATCATATTAAACCGTGTTTTGTTAAATAAGAAAGTACCCATTACAATAGCGATACCAATTGCCACTAAAGCGCCGACTGGTTCACCGCTTTTTAAAGAAAGTACGCCATCTATAAAAGTATATGCACGCCCACCAATAACGCCGGCTGCAGTTGCACTCAGTAGTGTGAGGATATCTGTCTTTAAATAATAACTAATTCCGATACCTAAACTAGGAATCAGTAAAGTTTTTGTAACAGCGCCGATCGTGATGAGTGTGGAAAAGCCTAATAATTCTCCAATACTTTGAATCAACAGTCCAATACCTAACGTTACCACTACAGCAGCAGCAATACCTTGCGAAGCTTTGTAAAGTTGATCTGTTAAAGTTTCGTTTTTCATTCGTAGTCCTCCAAAAAGATTTACTGTTAAAATTAATCGGTATTAATGTTATTATAAAGTAGTAAAATTAAAAGTACACTAACTTCACATCATAGTGTGTTTTTGATGTATCACATTAAGCAAAAGTAGATTGGAGTCTTTAAAAAATGAAGAAAAATTTAGCACTACTACTGATAGCAACAGGCATATTAGGAGGGTGTGAACAATTCAACCAAGAAACATCCGAACAATCTAGTCAATCTGCAGAAACTAGTTCTTCGAGTGTCACTTTAACACCGGAAGAAGAACAAAAATTAGCAGAAGAAGCAGAACATCAAGCAATGCTTGATGCTTTACCAGACGTCTCAACAGATGATTGGAATCTAGAATTAGTCAATAATTGGACGACAATAGATGAATCTATTGAAAGACCTTTAAGCGCTTTGCCAAACGGCTTATTAGTAGACCAACGAATTATTGAAGATTATACTGCGATGACTGAGGCTGGAAAAGAAGCAGGACACGAGATTATAGCTGTGTCAACGTATCGCTCTGTTGAACTACAAACGACAAACTACAATAATAGCATCCAGAAGTATGTAGACGAAGGGTATTCCAAAGAAGAAGCCGTTAAGTTGACAGAAGATTATATTGCTATTCCTGGTGGCAGCGAACATCATACCGGCCTTGCAATTGATGTAATGGATACAGAGTGGTTAAATTCTGGAAAAGGATTGATTGCTGAATTTGATACTCAAGAATCTCAACAATGGTTAGTTGAACATGCAGCTGATTATGGATTCGTCCTTCGATTCCCTAAAGGTAAAGAAGAAGAAACAGGAATTGAATATGAGTCATGGCATTTTCGTTATGTTGGAAAAGAGAACGCAGCTTATATGAAGAATTATGATTTGTCTTTAGAAGAGTATATCGTTTTATTAGACGAAGCTGGAAAGTAACTTTATTTTCGTGAATTTTTTTAAAATGAGAGGAAGAAAGTTGTGCCCCTTAAAAAGCAAAAAAAGAAAATCTACAAAACAACTAAACGCAAGAATAACAAAAAAATCGTTCCTAGCTATATCTTGATGACTCTTTTTGTTTTTGTATTTATCTTCCTTGGTACACTCTATTTCTTAAGTCAAGAGATCTCAGAAGTGCACATGCCGCAAGAGGAGACTCTAAATGAAGAACAGTTTATTGTTCAAATTGCAGATTATTCTAAAGTGCTGCAAGAGAAGTATGGAGTATTACCGAGTATCAGTATTGCACAAGCTATACTTGAATCAGATTGGGGCAATAGTGAACTTTCAATTAAAAATAATAATTATTATGGAATCAAAGGCAGCGATTTAGAGCCGACCGCAACGATGACAACTAAAGAATATGTAGATGGCGAATGGATTGAAATCAAAGCTGATTTCAGAAAGTATGCAACTTGGCAAGAGTCTATGGAAGATCATTCTGAGTTGTTTACTAAAGGAACAACTTGGAATGAGGATCAATATGCAAAAGTTCTAACCGCAGCAGATTACAAAGAAGCTGCTTATGCTTTACAAGAGAGTGGTTATGCTACAGATCCAGACTACCCAGAAAAACTGATTCGACTGATCGAACAATATAACTTAAATCAGTATGATTAAAAAGACAGACTTGATTCCTTCTGTAGAATGAATCAAGTTTTCCTCTTATAGAGAAAGAAATCGCTTTATAAAGTTACAGAATAATAGCAATTAGAGGAGACATTCGTTAAAATAAATAGTATGAATCTAACTAATGAGGTGAAAAAATGGAAGAAAAAAAAGGGTCACCAAGCATTACAACTGATTTAAGAAAACATTACGTTACGGTTCCAGAAATTATTGATACAGCTAGTGGTATTATCATAAACGGAAAAAGATTTCGGTCGCTTATTTTTACAACCGATATCGCCATCATTATGAATAACGATGCAGATGCGGTCATTGCAGTGTATCCATTTTCACCTCATCCGGCAATTATTCAAGGGATTACAACTGTAGCAAGCATGCCGGTTATAGCTGGAGTAGGTGGGGGCATTACAAACGGGCATCGTTCGGCAAACATTGCTTTATTTGCTGAAGCACATGGCTGTATTGGAGTCGTGTTAAATTCTCCAACTCCTACAGAAACGTATCAGAAAGTGAATCAAGTAGTAGACATTCCGATTATTTCAACAGTTGTCTCTGAGTATACGGACATTCAAGAAAAATTGGATGCTGGAGTTGATATTTTAAATGTCAGCGGAGCAGCTCGTACAACACATATTGTGCGAGAAATACGCAAGAAATTTCCTAAGGTACCCATTATTGCTACAGGCGGACCTACAGATGAAAGTATTAAAGAAACCATAGCTGCTGGTGCGAATGCTATTACATACACACCACCTAGTAATGGAGAATTATTTAGTGAATTAATGATGAAATACCGTGGACAAGAAGAACTCAAATATGAACAGCAACAAGAGTTAGAAGAGAAAGAATAAATTAAAAGGTTGGTGTAGAAATGAAAAATGGGAACAACAAAAAAAGCAAGACACTTCCTTTATGGGCGATAGTGAGTATCGTAATTGTTTTTCTTGCAGTAATTGGTGGAGGAATCATAGGGTATGCAGCCTGGACTGAAGCAAGAGATGAAAAAGCTGCTCAAAAAACAGCAGATACATTTATTGCGGCTTTAGAAAAACAAGATTATGCAGCTATGAGCCAAGTAGTTTCAGAAGAATCATTGAAAGAAATTGATTATACAAGAAAGTCTATGGCTGAGCGTTATGAAACAGTATACGGCGGTATAGGCGCAGCGGAGTTAACCGTATCTGGTTTGAAACTTGCACAAGATGAAGAAACAGATCAATATACATTATCTTATACCGTTAGTATGGAGACGGCTTTAGGATCATTAGATGAAAAGGTCTATGAAACAACGTTATCTCAAACTGAAAATGAGTATCAAGTAGATTGGAATACACATCTTATTTTTCCCGATATGGAACCAACAGACAAAATTTCTATCACCACAACTGTCGGTGAAAGAGGAGATCTTTTAGATAAAGACGGCTCTCCATTAGCAACAGAAGGTACTTCTTGGCAAGCAGGGATGCAACCTTCCACTTTAGGAGAAGGAGATCAAAGAACAACAAATTTAGAAAAAATTGCTGGAACATATGATATCACAATAGAAGAATTGGAAAATCTTTTAAAACAAGGATGGGTAACACCTGATAGCTTTGTTCCATTTAAAACTATGGTTAAAGATGCAGAATTGCCTCAAGTTGCTGGAGTAGTGTATCAAGAAATTACTGCTCGTACTTATCCTTTAAATGAAGCAGCAGCTCACTTAATCGGGTATGTTGGAGAAGTTTCCGCAGAAGATATCGAAAAAGATCCCACTCTAAGAACTGGAGACAGCATTGGAAAATCTGGTTTAGAGGCCACCTACGATGAACGGTTAAGAGGACAAAAAGGTGGACGCATAGAGATTCAAACAAGTGATAGCGAATTAAAAACGGTATTACAAGAAACTGAAGTCCAAAATGGTGAAGACATTACCTTGACCATTGATGCCGAAATGCAGCAAGCAGCTTATGATCAATTGTCAGGTGAAAGTGGCTCAGCTGTTTTCATGAGTCCAACAGATGGCAGTTTGTTAGTTTTAGTTAGCACACCATCTTATGATGCAAACTTGATGTCAAGTGGCATTAGTTCAGAGGATTATCAAACATATGCTGATGATCCAATGAGTCCGTTTCTAGCTCGTTATGCTGCTGGATATGCACCGGGATCAACTTTTAAAGTGGTCACAGCAGGTACAGGCTTAGATGCAGGAACGATCATTCCAGAAGAGACGCAGGAAATCGACGGATTATCTTGGCAAAAAGATGCTTCTTGGGGCGACTATAAAGTAACTCGTGTCAAGGATACTCCAAGTGTGAATTTAGCAGATGCATTTGCTTATTCGGATAATATTTATTTTGCACGAGAAGCATTGGAAATGGGTAGAGAAGTCTATGAAGCAGGCTTAGCTAACTATATTTTTGACGAAGATTTGAAATTACCGATTGCAATGAATCCCGCACAAATATCTAATAGTGGCACACTGGATTCAGAAGGGATTTTAGCAGATACAGCATTTGGGCAAGGGGAATTGTTGCTTAATTTAATTCAACAAGCGGTAACGTATACTCCTTTTGCAAATGAAGGAAACCTTGTGTACCCTAAACTGACAGCTGATCAAAAAACAGCAGAGCCAAAACAAGCTGTTACACCAGAATCAGCGGCTATTATTAAAGAAGATTTAGTTCAAACAGTACAAAAAGAATATGGATCCTCTCATAAACTAGCTGTTATTGACCAAAAAACTGCAGCTAAAACAGGTACAGCAGAAACAAGAGAATCAGAAACAGAAGGCGAAGATGCAGAAACAAATGGTTTCTTATTAGCCTTTGATGCTGAAAACAGCAGTTACTTGATGGTATCTATGATTGAAGGGAAATCAAGCGGAACAGTCATCGATGCAATGCTTCCAATGCTTGAAAAAATGGACACTTACTAGTAAAAGACTAGCAGTTGAAATTAGTTGAAAAAAGTGGTATATTATTTCTACTTTGTTAAAAAACAGAAAAATTTGAAGGAGACAATGATAAATGAATTCAGACCCCGATAGTCAGTCGTTGATAGGACAGATATTAATTATCGTTATATTGACAGCAGTTAATGCATTTTTTGCATCAGCAGAAATGGCATTCGTTTCGATAGATCAAGGAAAAATAAGAGAAAAGGCAGCTAAAGGTGATAAGAAGTCTTTGAATATCTTGAAGCTGTTGAGCAACTCAGATAACTTCTTAGCTACTATACAAGTAGCCATAACCTTAGCGGGATTCTTTTCAAGTGCATCAGCAGCAACCAGTTTTGCAACGCGCCTCGAACCCTATTTATCAACTATTCCAGGTGGGGCACAAATAGCAACATTTGTCGTGACGATTGTGCTATCTTATATAACCCTTGTATTTGGGGAATTATATCCAAAGCAAGTAGCTCTACAAAAAGCTGAAGAGGTTGCTCGCGCTACTTCTGGTACGATTCTAGTAGTACAAACATTCGCTAAACCTTTTGTACGATTACTTTCTTTTTCAACAAATATTTTAAAGAAATTAACACCAATAGACTTTACAGAAGAAAAAGAAAAATTAACACGTGATGAATTTCGAGCTTACCTAGAAAATAGCCAAATAGCTGGAGCAATCGATCCAGATGAATTCACTATGTTAAAAGGAATCTTATCCATGGATACTAAAATGGCTAGAGAAATCATGGTTCCACGTACCGATACATTTATGATTGATTATAAAGATGGAAGTGAAGTAAACATTCCTCAATTATTAGATATTCCCTATTCTCGTGTACCTGTTTATATCGAAGACAAGGACAGCATTATTGGGATCATCCATGTGAAGAATTTGTTGAAAGCTTCTCGAACAACTAAAATCGATGATATTGACTTAAAAGATATTTTAAATCCAGCTTTATTTGTTCCAGAAACCATTCATATTGATGATTTGCTGTATGAACTAAGACGTACACGTAATCAACTTGCAGTATTAAATGATGAATACGGCGGAGTTGTTGGTATTGTGACGTTAGAAGATTTACTCGAAGAAATAGTAGGGGATATCGATGATGAATACGATGAAACGTATAACATGATCGAACAAGTATCCGAAAGTATTTATTTAGTAGATGGTTCCACTCAATTGTCAAAATTTAATGAGTTCTTTGGAACAGAAATAGAATCAAACGATGTGGATTCTATTGCCGGCTATTTCATCACCCAATACGGAAATATTCCTCAACCAGATGATAACGCCAATGTGGAGTATGAAAATTACTTGTTAAAAGCCAATAAAGTAGAAGGTTCACGATTAGTGAGTCTTTATGTAGAACGATTAAACACCGTTGATGATGAAGAAGAAAATGAAGTATTAGAAGATTAAATTTGACCTCCAGGATGGGCAGCCTTCTGGAGGTTTTTTTGTCGCACATCTATAATTGTACAGATTAATGATTAGTGATTTTTCGTTACCGAAAAATTTTCTATATTAAACACATTTTGTTACAGAAATTTCACCTAATTTGTACTTGCTAGGTGAAATAGGTAAGAATGACGAGTAGAGGCGTTCTAGTTGATATTTGTTGATGGAAATAGGCTAAGAATGTCGGGTAGGAGCGGTCTAGTGAATATTTGCTAATGGAAAAGGGCTGAGAATGTCAAGTAGAGGTGGTCTAGTTGATATTTGCTGATTGGAATGGGTTAAGAATGTCGAATAGAAGCAGTCTAGTTGATATTTGTTGATGGAAATAGACTAAGAATGACGAGTAGAGGCGTTCTAGTTGATATTTGGTGATGAAGATGGGCTAAGAATGACGAGTAGAAGCAGTCTAGTGAATATTTGTTGATGGAAATAGACTAAGAATGTCGAGTAGGAGCGGTCTAATGGATATTTGCTGATGAAAATGGACTAGGAATGTCGAGTAGAAGCTGTCAAGGCAACATTTTCTCTCTAAGAGTGACATATGTGTTCTTAATTGAAAACAAACAAAAAGTACATTGTCTAAATGATAATGTACTTTTTGTGTGGTAAAGAGTATTTTCTATTCTTCACTAATGGAAGAGTCAATTGAAGGAATTTTATCTGCTGGTGGTTCTGACTCAATTATTTCTGGAGCAGAAGAAGAGTCTTCCGGTGTTTCTGGTTCAGGTTCTGGTGTTTCTACAGGTTCTGGATTTGATTCTTGAACAGGCTCTGATTCATCTGTCCCAGGTACTGGATTTTTAACAGGTTGTTTAGGAGTATTTGGTTTAGACGAGCTGTTATTGGATGACGAACCTGAACTTTTAGGTGTGCTTTTGTTATTTGAATATGTAGGGGTGTAGCTACTTGATTCAGTTGGTTCAATACTTTCATACTCAACACTGGAATCTTCGTCTTCTTCCACTTCGACTTCTTCTGGTTCGCTTTCAACAGATTCTTCCATTTCTTCAATGTCCGACTGATGGTCACTTAGGAAAAATAGTTTCGATTCTTTTCGAAAAACATTATTCTTATCTTCAGATACAGTAGAACTAACCTCAGATTCCACAACAGCAGACTCAGCTTCTTCTGAATTAGATGATGCTGTTTCAGTTATCGCAAGGCTCTCTGACCATGGTTTTTCTTGGTTTGTTCCAATAACGAGCACTACAATTAGAATGACAAATAAAATACCTAGATACCAATATTGTTTAATAAGTTCTAGTAAACTTTTATTACCCATGCCAAACTCCTTTCTTAAATTGCTTTAGTTTAATAGTATAACAATCTCTTTACAAATTCTAGCTTAATTTATGAGCTTACAGTAAAAACGACTATTAAATAACGAATCGTATAATGATTGAACGAGAAAATTGTTCGTTTTTTATACCTGTGCATCTAATTGGATATAAAAATGATTGACCTTTTACGTTAAAAAGCGTATATTCAATGTGAATGGATGACTATTTCGAGTCTTTTTCAACGCTTATGAACTCATAAGCAACGAGAAAGCTTTTTTTATTCTACTCTAAAACTATTAACGAAAAGAAAGGCTGGGCCTCATGAAAGAATTAGAAGAACGTATTTTAAGAGATGGGAATGTTTTAGGAGGAGAAGTTTTAAAAGTAGATAACTTTTTAAATCATCAAATTGATCCTAAACTTATGCAATCTATAGGAAATGAATTTGCTAAACATTATGCGAATAAAGGAGTCACAAGAATAGTAACGATTGAATCCTCAGGTATTGCACCTGCTGTATTCGCAGGATTGGCTTTAGGAGTTCCAGTGGTGTTTGCACGTAAGCAAAAAAGTTTAACGTTAACAGATGATTTGTATTCTACAGATGTTTATTCATTTACTAAAAAATCAACGAGTACGATCGTTATTTCTAAAAAATTTCTAGAAAAAACAGATCGCATATTATTGATTGATGACTTTTTAGCTAATGGGCAAGCAGCTAAAGGATTAATAAAATTATGTCAAGAAGCACAAGCGACAGTTGTTGGCATTGGTATTGTGATTGAGAAATCCTTTCAGATTGGCCGTCAATTGCTTGAAGAAGAAAATTATGATGTTTACTCATTAGCACGCATTCGTGCTTTTGAAGAAGGACAAGTAAAATTTGTAGAGGAATAAATTGACCTTATGAATAAGAAGGAACTGAACTAAAAGCTAAAGAATAGCTTTTAGTTCAGTTCCTTTGTTTAAGTACTTGATTTATAGTTGTTTTCCTTGCTATTTAAAGGGATTTTGATAATCTTAGAGAAGAATAAAATTTTTACCAATTAGTCAGGAGTGAAAAAAATGGAAGTAGATTTATCTTTTTTACTATTAATATTTGTTATTAACGTTGTTTACATCTCTTTGAACACGATCCGTTTTATGTTAACCATGAAAAGCTATCGCTTAGCAGCCTCACTCGTTTCAATGGTTGAGGTGACGATTTATGTTGTCGGTTTAGGATTAGTGTTGGACAGTTTAGATAATTATCTTAATCTGGCTGTTTATGCTTTAGGATACGGAGTCGGTATTGCTCTTGGAATTAAGATTGAGGAATTTTTAGCTCTTGGCTATATTATGGTTACCGCAATTGTTCCAGATTTAGAAACCAAAATGCCTGAAGAATTACGTAATTTAGGATACGGTGTGACAACAAGTCTTGCATTTGGTCGTGAAGGAGATCGAATGGTCTTAGAAATCTTGACACCTAGAAAAACAGAACGCAAACTGTATAAACAAATCAGCGAAATTGAACCTAAAACGTTTATTATCTCTTATGAACCTAAGTATATCAACGGTGGATTTTGGACCAAAAAAGTAAAAAAACGCCGTAAGGAAATTAGAAATGAAGAGAATAAATAAAAGCAACAAGTTATATTAAAATGTTTACTGAACAGAGGATCAGTTTTTCAAAGGTTGTCAATGACAGATAGCAAAATAACTGATAAACTAGGAACGAGAAGATAAAAAGTAATATAAATTGTTTTAGAAGGTAGTGATAGCTTTGTCTAATCTAATTAGTCCAGGGAAAATGATTGGGATCATTGGTGGCGGAGAAATAGCTCGCATGTTAGCTTTATCTGCTAAAAAAATGGGCTATCGGATAGGTGTATTGGATCCTGAAAAAGGATGTCCAGCAGCTCAGATTGCAGATTGGCAAATAATTGCTCCATTTGATAATCAAGAAGCATTGATGGATTTTGCAATGAAATGTGATGTAGTCACATATGAATGTGACACTATTGATGCAAATTTAATAATAAGAATGAAAAAGACAGTATCTGTTCCACAAGGTGCTGATTTACTGTCTATTACTCAAGATCGATTATTAGAAAAAGCCTATTTAGAAGCCAGTAATATCAATTTGGCTCCTTATGCCACGATTGTTACAGTAGAAGATATTAAAGGAGCAATAGACGGGATTGGATTTCCTTGTGTGTTGAAGACCATTAGCGAACGACATAATGGAAAAGATCGTTTTGTTCTTCAAAGTGAAGAAGATATTTCAAAAGCAACACATTTATTGAAAATGGGTACATGCGTATTGGAAGCTTGGATACCGTTTGAACGGGAACTATCTGTCATGGTCGCACGGAACCAGGCTAATGAAGTAGTTGTTTTTCCAGTATCAGAAAATATCCATCGGAATTCAATTTTACAGGAAAGTATCGTTCCAGCTCGAGTGGATCAGTACGTTGAAGAAGAAATAGAACGCATTGCTAGGGCTGTTGCTGAAAAGTTTGAGTTGATAGGGGTGTTAGGAATTGAACTGTTTATCACTTCCAGTGGTACACTTTATGTAAATGAAGTGATTCCAAGACCTCATCACTCAGGAAACTATAGTATTGAAGCTTGTTCTATGTCTCAGTATGATGCGCACATTCGTGCGATTTGCGGTTGGCCTTTACCTAAAATTGAGCTGATTACCCCAGCAGTCATGTTGACGATTTTAAGTGAGCATGAAGCAGCAGCAAAGGTCCAAATCCAATTAAAGCCGGATTGGAACTTTTATTATTATGGCAAAGAGAACTCAGAAAAGGGGCAAAAGATAGGCCATATTACAGTAGCAACCAAAAATATCGAAAAAACACTGTCCACCATTGCGGATACAGGAATATGGAAATAGGGAGCTAAGATAATTATGATAGAACGTTATACAAGACCTGAAATGGCGGCCATTTGGTCAGATGAAAATCGTTACAACACTTGGTTAGAAGTCGAAATATTGGCTGCTGAAGCTTGGGTTGAATTAGGGGAGATCCCTAAAGAAGATGTCCAAAAGATTCGTGCAAATGCTTCGTTTGAAGTTGAGCGCATTTTAGAAATCGAAAAAGAAACCAGACATGACGTAGTAGCTTTTACACGTGCAATTTCTGAATCATTAGGAGAAGAACGCAAGTGGGTTCATTATGGATTAACTAGTACTGATGTTGTGGATACTGCTTATGGGTACCAATTGAAACAAGTAAATGACGTTTTGCGTCAAGATTTACAAAAGTTTCTTGAAATTATTGGTAAAAAAGCTAAAGAACATAAATATACGGTTATGATGGGCCGTACTCATGGTGTGCATGCTGAGCCGACTACTTTTGGATTGAAATTAGCTCTTTGGTATTCAGAAATGAAACGCAACATTGAGCGTTTTGAACATGCAGCAAAAGGTGTCGAAGCCGGAAAAATAAGCGGAGCAGTTGGAACATTTGCTAATGTCCCAACTTTTGTTGAAAAGTATGTCTGTGAACAATTAGGAACGAGAGCTCAAGAAATATCTACTCAAGTTCTTCCTCGGGACTTGCATGCTGAATATGTCGCTGCAATGTCTTTAATTGCGACTAGTATTGAGAAATTTGCTACAGAAATCCGTGGATTGCAAAAATCTGAAACGCGTGAAGTTGAAGAATTTTTTGCAAAAGGACAAAAAGGATCGTCTGCTATGCCACATAAGCGCAATCCCATTGGTTCTGAAAATGTAACGGGTCTAGCACGTGTTATTAGAGGCCACATGGTAACAGCATACGAAAATGTTACTTTATGGCATGAACGTGATATCTCTCATTCATCTGCTGAACGCATTATTCTTCCAGATTCAACTATCTTATTAAATTACATGTTAAATCGTTTTGGAACGATTGTTGAAAAATTAACTGTTTTTCCAGAAAACATGAAACGCAATATGGATGCCACATTTGGATTGATTTACAGCCAACGTGTGTTGCTTAAACTGATTGATAATGGGATGAGCCGTGAAGCTGCATATGATTTGATTCAACCAAAAACAGCTGTATCTTGGGATGAACAAGTGTTATTCCGTCCATTACTTGAAAATGATAAAAAAATCATGTCTATTTTGACTACCAAAGACCTGGATGATGCTTTTGATTACAATTATCATTTAAGAAACGTAGATGAAATTTTCCAAAGAGTTGGTCTAGGTGAATAAAACTGTTCTTGTAAATTTAAGCGTAATATAAATACTAATTGAAGTATAAAAGCATAGGAATCTTTATTTTTCCTATGTTTTTTTTAACACATTTTTTTAAGAGGTGTACAACGTGAAAAACGGATAGCTGGTTCATAAAATATTTATATTTTTTTATTGAATAGAGGTTTTGAAATATAGGTTAATACTGAGTACATAGTTTACAAGAAGACTGAGGAGGGTGAAAAATGAGGATAGAAAAGGCTAAAGTTGTGATAGCAATGTTGCTATTTGGATCAATTGGGTTGATGGTCAAAAATATTGAACTGACTTCAAGTGAAATTGCTCTTTATCGTGGAGTATTAGGAAGTTTATTCTTGTTGATGTTCATGCTCTTTAAAAAAAATAAGGTTTCGTATGGGCTGTTAAAAAAGAATGCAGTTGTATTGTTTTTTTCTGGAACAGCTATTGGTTTAAACTGGATTTTATTATTTGAAGCCTATAACTACACAACGATTGCCAATGCTACGTTGAGCTATTATTTTGCCCCGGTAATCGTGATGGTTGTTTCTCCTTTTTTACTGAAAGAAAAATGGATGCTAAATAAAGCAGGAAGTATTTTATTGGCTATGGTTGGCATGTTTTTAGTCGTTGGGACAGGCAAGCAATCAAATATGGGTCACTCTCATTCGGTCGGAATCCTTTATGGATTAGGTGCAGCTATTTTATATGCAAGTGTGATGATGTTAAATAAATTTGTAAAAGATTTGACTAGTTTAGAGAGCACGATGATTCAACTAATGGTTGCTTCTGTTATACTTGCTCCTTATGTCTTCTTTACACAAGGGTTCGATGTAGTAGGGATAACAATCACGTCAGTTCCTTATCTTATCGTTTTAGGAATCGTACATACTGGTTTAGCTTATGTATTGTATTTTTCAGCGATGCAAAAATTAAAGAGCCAAACGGTTGCTCTGTTGAGTTACATTGACCCAGTTGCTGCAGTAGTGATGTCAGCACTTTTCTTGGGAGAAGCAATGAGTGGCATTCAAATTGTTGGTGGTGTATTAATATTGAGTTCAACATTTATTGGAGGACTGAAATGGCCAAAAAAAATTCCCATGATAGAGGAGAAAATAAAATAAAATAAAATAAAAAGACAAAAGAGAATTTGTCTTTTTATGTGATCTTCAACTATTCAAGGTCCGCTTTAAAAAGCGGACCTCAGGATGGGGGATCTTTACAATTATAAAAAAAGTAAAGAAAAATAGTTTCTGTTTGGAACAAGCTTATTATATCGTTCTAGTATAAATTCTATGTAAATATTTAGTAGTGGTTAAGTAAATTTTATTTTAAAGGTTAGATTTGGTTGAATACATAAAGGTATAGAAGTAAACTTGAAGTTAGGTAAGAAAAATCTTATAATTGGTACAGGCGTAAAAGATATAAAAAGCTGGTTTTTTCTGTGTAGATAAAAGTGATAACTAAAAATAGGCAGGTGAGCAAAATGTCTAAACCAAAAAAACTAGTAGAGGCAGCATACCAATACAGTAAGGAACAAATCTTAACCAAACAATGGTTACCTCAAACACATATTACAGAAATTGGGTTGTCTAAAAAGTTAGGTATTAGCCGGACTCCAATTCGACAAGCTTTTCTGAGATTAGAAGAAGAAGGTTACATAGTTATTGAACAAAATAAAGGCATACGAATTCGTGAAAATCAGATCTCGTTGCAAGGATTTCATGAACGATTAGAGTTTATGGAACTCCTATTAATTGATTATCTGCATTTTTTACAAATAAAGGAAATCCAGTTTGATACAGAATTTTTAGAGAATATATTGGATCAAATGAAAAAAGTGACCTATTTAAAAGAAATAGAGGTCTTTTCAACTATTGAATTTGATTATTGGAAGAGTCTTTACCGTTATGCTAAAAATACTTATACAACGTCTCTATTCTTAGATACATTTAGGAGTATCAGCGGACAAGCAGATCAAGAGATTCAAGGTTTTCTGCAGATAAGCCAACCTACGAAATTAAAACATTTTAACCAGATTTTGATTTTTTTGAAAAACAATGATTACGCATTAGCTAGAAAAGAAGTGCGTATTTTAATCAATCAGCTTAGTTTGATTGCGATACAGGGAATTTAGGAACTACCGTGATTTAAAAATTGGATGAGGGGAAAAAAGATTCTTTTTTTAAGAGTCTTTTTTCTTTTCTACATTCTTCATTTGAAACTGTTCATTTACTACTCGGAGAGGCTTTATTTGTGGTAAAATTATTCTTGAGAAATTATGCAAAACTTTAAAAGTTTTTGCTAGACTGGTGAAGTCCAAATTCTATTTTTTAATTTGAAATAGGATGTTATAAAAAGAGAGGATGTAAATAAATTGGTATTACGAGATGACTTATTAAATGGAATGAATCCCAAGCAAAAAGATGCAGTTGTATGCACAAAAGGACCTCTTTTAATTATGGCTGGAGCAGGAAGCGGTAAAACACGTGTCTTAACACACCGTATTGCCTATTTGATTGAAGAAAAAAATGTTAATCCATGGAATATTTTGGCTATTACATTTACAAACAAAGCTGCTAAGGAAATGAAAGAACGGGTAACGCGTCTCTTAAAAGAAGGTGGAAATGATGTCTGGGTCTCTACTTTTCACTCGATGTGTGTCCGGATTTTACGTCGCGACATTGATCGTATCGGCTATACGCGTGCATTTACGATCAGTGATCCAGGTGAACAACAAACTTTAATGAAACGAATTTTAAAGGAACGGAATATTGATCCTAAAAAATATAATCCTAGAGCAATCTTAGGTGAAATCAGCAATGCTAAAAATGAATTGCAGACACCCGAAGACTACCGTAAAACGGCAGCAAGTTTTTTTGAGAATATTGTCGCGGATTGTTACGATGATTATCAAAGAGAATTGCGTCGCAACCAATCAGTAGATTTTGACGATTTGATCATGTTGACTATCCGCCTATTCAAAGAAAGCTCTGAGATATTAGAACACTACCAAAATAAATTCCACTACATTCATGTGGATGAGTACCAAGATACAAATGAAGCACAGTATACTTTGGTAAATATGTTGGCGGATCGATTTAAAAACTTATGTGTTGTTGGAGATGCTGACCAAAGTATCTATGGATGGCGCGGAGCAAATATGGAAAATATTTTGAACTTTGAAAAAGATTATCCAGACGCAAATACTGTTTTACTGGAACAAAATTACCGCTCAACTAAATTGATTTTACAAGCGGCTAATGACGTGATTGGAAATAATTCAAAACGTAAAGTTAAAAAACTTTGGACGGATAACCACGATGGCGAAAAAATTACGTATTACCGTGGGCAATCTGAAGGGGACGAATCACGTTACGTTATTTCTAAGATACAAGAGGAAATGAAAGAAAATAATTACAACTATGGTGATTTTGCAGTTCTATACCGTACTAATGCTCAATCACGTGTCATTGAGGATAGTTTGTTAAAATCTAATATTCCTTATAAAATGGTCGGAGGACACAAATTCTACGATCGTAAAGAAATCAAAGATGTTTTAGCTTATCTTCGATTGATTGCCAACCCTGATGACAATATGAGTTTTGAACGGATTGTTAATGTACCTAAACGTGGTATTGGCCCGGGAACGATAGAGAAGTTGAGAGATTCTTCCAATCAATACGACTGGTCTCTTTTAGAAACAGCTTTAAATGTTTCTATTACACCGATAACTGGAAAAGCTGCTAATGAACTTGAAGGATTTGGCTTTATGATGAAAGATTTACGTCAAATGCAAGAATACGTACCTGTGACGGAATTAGTGGAAGAAGTATTAAAACGCAGTGGCTACCAAAAGGCACTAGAATTAGAACGGACTCTAGAATCTGAAACACGCTTAGAAAACATTCAAGAGTTCTTGACCGTAACACAACAATTTGAAAAAGAAAATACGGAAGATAAAACATTATTAACATTCTTAACGGATTTGGCATTGGTTTCTGATCTAGATAATTTAGAAGAAGAACCTCAAAGCGAAGTAACCTTAATGACACTTCACGCAGCTAAAGGATTAGAATTTCCGATTGTTTTCTTGATTGGCTTGGAAGAAGGGATTTTCCCATTATCACGTTCGATGATGGAAGAAGACCAATTAGAAGAAGAACGTCGTCTGGCTTATGTTGGTATAACACGAGCAGAGAAAAAACTATATATTACAAATGCTTATTCAAGGGTTTTATATGGTCGTACTCAAAGCAATTCGGCTTCTCGATTTATCAATGAAATCACGGATGAGGTCTTAGAACTAGGAAATCAACAAAATCTAAATACACCATTTAGCCGTTCGACAACCAGTTCTATGCAACGCAATCAAGCAACTCGAGCTACTAGCCAAGTTTATAAAGCTCCGGTAGCTAGCAAAACATCAAGTGGAGCTGATAAATTAGCGTGGAATGTTGGAGATAAAGCAGTTCATAAAAAATGGGGTGTGGGTACAGTAGTTAAAGTTACCGGTGCAGCCAATGACCTCCAACTTGATATAGCCTTTAAAGAACAAGGCATCAAAAGACTACTAGCAGCCTTCGCCCCAATCGAAAAACAGGATGCGTAGAGACCCTGAAAGACACACAGTAAAAACAGGGAATCACAGAGAAGATGTTTCATCTTCGGCGGGATTCATCTTTTTTACACAGTGTCTGGGTCTCGCAGCTCAACTACAGGATGCGGAACTTCCCGGTTAGACATGCAGCGATTTTAAACAATTGAAAGCAAGAGCATCCCGCGCATTGCGTCAATTTTTGAAATAGCCTAGTGTCTGGGAAGAGCAGCTCAACTTGAAGGATGTGTAGCACAACGTTTAGGCTTGATAGAAAAACAAGAAAACTCGCAGAGGATGTAACAACCTCGAAGAGTTTACGTTTTTTCCGAAAGTCTGGTGTGCGAAACTCAACTAAAAAAGGATGCGTAACTTCTCGTTGAGACACGCAGTATTACTCAACAATTAATAATGTTTTCCTATAAAATCTAAAGTACGAAAGGAATTAAGGGTATGTCCACACAAGATTTTGAATCTGCGAAACAACGGGTATTCGATTTGCGGTCGTTATTAGACAAATACAGCTATGAATATTATGTGAAGGATGCGCCATCTATACCCGATACGGATTACGATAAGTTGTACCACGAATTAGTTGCTTTGGAAGAAGAATTTCCAGACTTAGTCAGTAATGATTCTCCTACACAACGCATTGGAGGAACAATTCTGCCTGGTTTTGAAAAAGTGGTTCATGAAGTACCTATGTTAAGTCTTGGAAATGCATTTAACGAAGGAGACTTACTTGATTTTGA
This sequence comes from Carnobacterium sp., assembly GCF_040274425.1. NCBI lineage: Bacteria > Bacillati > Bacillota > Bacilli > Lactobacillales > Carnobacteriaceae > Carnobacterium > Carnobacterium sp. The sequence goes on along the minus strand of NZ_JBEMBC010000003.1, from coordinate 44,210 downwards.
TCGCCGTATCAAAAAAATAACGGATCAACCATTTAGCTACATTTGTGAGCTGAAAATTGATGGTTTAGCCGTATCGTTAAAGTATGAAAAAGGGAAGCTGGTTCGTGCTGCTACACGTGGTGATGGAACCGTGGGTGAGAACGTGACTCAAAATATTCGTACTGTTAAGTCAGTTCCGTTGCGCTTGAAAAATCCTTACTCCATTGAAGTGCGCGGGGAATGTTACATGCCCAAAGATTCCTTTATTAAATTGAATCAAGAACGCGAAGAAAATGGAGAAGCAATCTTTGCAAACCCAAGGAATGCAGCAGCTGGTGGATTGCGTAATTTAGATCCAAAAGAAACAGCTAAACGAAATTTAAATACCTTCTTATACACAATTGGTGATTTTGGTGAGTTAACAGCTATAAGCCAAGAAGATGCACTCCATCAATTAGATGAATTGGGACTTCGAACCAATCATGACCGCAGAGTGTTCCAAACAATTGAAGAAGTATGGGCGTACACTCAAGAATTTCAAGAAAAAAGAACCGCCTTGCCTTATGAAATCGATGGCATCGTGATCAAGGTAAATGAGTTTGCTGTTCAAGAAGAAGTTGGTTTTACCGTTAAAGCTCCTAGATGGGCTATTGCCTACAAGTTTCCGGCAGAAGAAGCTCATACAGTGATTCGCGATATCGAATGGTCAGTTGGCCGAACGGGAGTCGTGACACCAACGGCTATTATGGATCCAGTTCAATTAGCGGGCACCACGGTTCAGCGAGCAAGTCTGCACAATGAAGATTTGATCCATGAACGAGATATCCGCCTATTGGATACTGTAGTCGTTCATAAAGCAGGAGATATCATTCCAGAAGTCACTCGTGTCATTTTGGATGAACGACCGGAAGACAGCCAACCTTATGCGATTCCTACGCACTGTCCGGCTTGTGACAGCGATTTGATTCATTTGGAAGAAGAAGTTGCTTTACGTTGCATGAATCCCAAATGTCCAGCTCAAATTACGGAAGGCTTATCTCATTTTGTTTCTCGAAACGCGATGAATATTGACGGATTAGGCATTAGAGTATTAATGCAAATGTTTGAAAAAGACATGGTCCATGATGTAGCAGATCTTTATACATTAACGTTTGACCAACTGGTTACGTTAGATAAAATCAAAGAAAAATCAGCTAATAATCTACTAAATGCTATTGATGCAAGTCGCGGCAATTCATTAGAAAGATTGCTCTTTGGATTAGGCATTCGTCACGTAGGTGCAAAAGCGGCTAAATTAATTGCAGAACGCTTTGAAACAATGGAAGCTGTACAACAAGCGGAAAAAGACATGATTATTTCAATTGAGGGTATTGGAGAAATTATCGCTGAAAGTGTCGTCGCGTATTTCAGCCTACCAGAAGTGAACGAACTGATTCAGGAATTAAAAAACAGCCAGGTCAACATGAATTATTTAGGTAAGAAAAAAGAAGAAGTTGCAACAGTCGATTCATATTTTAATGGGAAAACGATTGTCTTGACGGGGAAATTGACGCATTTTACCCGTGAAGAAGCAAAAGAGCGCATTGAAAATCTTGGAGGGAATGTGACAGGGAGTGTCTCTAAGAAAACTGATTTGGTCGTTGCTGGTGAAGAAGCCGGCAGCAAGTTAGCAAAAGCTGAATCATTAAACATTCTTGTCTGGGATGAAGATCAGTTGTTGGAAACATTAGAAGGAGAGGAATAAGTAAATGAACAAAAAAGCAATTGCCTTAATGGCTGCCTGTGCCTTTATTTTAAGTGCCTGCCAAACGAAAGACTCGGATATAAAAGAAACAGAGTCTGTTGGTGAAGAAACTGAAACAACAAGCCAATTATCAGGTGATTATTACAGTGCAATCATTACGGATGGAACTTACAAAACCAGTTTAAACAGAGGGGTAACGTTAGGATTGAACTCAAATGTAAACTTAAAGGCATTTGAGACAGGATTAATGGATTTATCACAAAGTCATTTTTCACCAGATTCTTATTACTTTCAAGAAGGCCAATACATTAATGCTGAAACCACTAGTAAGTGGTTAGCCCGTGCGAGTGAAGAGAATCCAGAAGGTTTGAATCCAGAAGACAATGGAAACCTTGAACCAAATGAACGGAATCCAATTTATTTAGATTCATTATTGGAACAGAATTATATGGTACAAAATGGTGATGGATTTGCACTAGGTGGGATTTCTATAGGTTTAGCAATGAATACTGTAGATTATTATACAAAAAAAGAATTCGGCGCAGAATTTGAAACAGAAATTTCGCGAGAAGAATTATTAGCAGAAGGTAAAAAAATGGCTGATAAGATCGTGCAACGCTTACGGGAAACGGAAGGTATTGGGGATATACCGATCGTTGTTGGTATTTTTGAACAATCTACAAAAGATAATTTAGCTGGCGGAGTATACATTTCAGAATCAATAAGCCAAGATGGGGCAACTACAGTACAGGATTGGAAGTCAATCAATCAAAAGAAAGTGGTTTTTCCAACTAGTGGAGAAGAAAGTACTGAGTTATCTAGCTTTGAAAACTTCAAATCAGAAATTGAAAATTTCTTCCCAAACTTAAGTGGCGTAACAGCTGAAGCACTTTATACGGATGACCAAATTGTGAATATGAAAGTATCGATCAACACACAATTTTATGGAGAAAGTGAAATTATTGCTTTTACCCAAAATGTTGCTGAAAAGGCATCTTCGTATCTATTACCAAATATACCAATAGAAATTACGATAAAATCAATAAACGGTACTGAAGCATTCCTATCTCGAGAAGCAGGCGAAACCGAATTCTATACCCACGTATTTGATTAGGATGTGTAGCACACCGCTTAGACTTGACAGAATTACGTTTTTTCCGAAAGTCTGGTGTGCGAAACTCAACTAAAGGATGCGGAGTGTCCCGTTTAGCTCCGTAGAAAAATAGGGAATTCCCACAAGAGGCTAAGCCGCGAGGAGAATTTCATCTTTTTTCCTAGGAGCTGGGACATGCAACTCAACTAAACAGGATGCGGAGTGTCCCATCTTTACAGCGATTTTAAGAGAGACAGTCGAATCCTCATGAATGAAGATTAAAATAATAAAAGCCTCCCAAAATTCTGAGAGGTTTTTTATTATTTTTTAGAAAAATGTACTACAACTCTTTTCATGCTAGTACCTAGTCACATTATTTTACAGTAACTCATTAACAAAAAATGACGTTACTTCTCGCATCGTGTTTGTTTTTACCAAATGTACTTCGTCTTCGTTCGTAAAGTGAATATTGGACAGATTCTTTTGTTCTTCTGCAAAATCGGCAACGTGTTGATACGGCACAATTTGATCTTGTTTCCCATGCCAGATAAATAATGGTCGGCCTTTTAAAGTTTCTGGGTGTAAAGACAAATCATAATTTGGGATCCAGTTCAATAATTCATAATAGTCCTGCGGCAAGTATCGGTTTAATCTTTCGGCATGTTCTACAATGCGTTCTTGATAAGCTAGTAATTTGGGCGAACCCATCAAGCAAGCTGCTGCTTTAATTTCAGGATGATGGGTCAATAAGGCACATGTCGTTATGCCACCCATGGATGTTCCACCAACCCCAATCACGTCATCCACAAAACCAATCTTACGAAAGTAATCAATGATAAAACCAAATTCAAATAAATTCGATTGAATACTTTGCCAAAAAGTTAAAGAAGGAATTTTTGAAACTGGCTGCTTTCTCGCCCCATGGTTCATGGCATCAGGTAACAATACCCGAAATCCTTGGTGTGCTAAATAGCGTGCTTGAGTCAAATTCAATTCTTTTGATGATTGCCAGCCATGATAATAAATAATCAGCGGTAACAGATCGTTTCGCTGTTTCCTTGGTACGACTTCCAGTAACGGTATAGTTCCTAATGTTCTTTTTCGAATGGTTATTTCCAATTTATCCACCTCAAAACTATCATATCAAAATAGTATGACTAAGTGAATGGATTAGCAAATGTAGAAGTATTTTTTTATCCATTTGTCATTTTTCGATAGAAAACAGAATGCGGAGTTCGACGATTAGATATGTAGCGCTTTTCAAGAATTGAAAGTAAGTGCATCCCCGCTCATAGCATCTATTCTTGAAAATGCCTAGTTTCTGAGGAGAGCAGCTCAACTAAGAAGCATGTAAATCTCCTTAATTAGATACTATTGGGACAAACAAACCTTGTTTTAGAGAAAGTTTGTCCTGTTTGCATGATTTTGAGACAGACAGGCAGCCTTTTAAAGGGAGTTTGTCCCATTTGCATGATTTCAGGACAAACTAAACCACATTTCACAAAAGTTTGTCCCATTTTGTAGTTATCAAGAAAATCAATAGGAAAGTCTTTCATTTATTTTTAGGCAAAGTAAATTCAACGTACAGCATATAAGTGGTTTATGGTATTATAGTAAAGGAGTTTGAACTAAGATAATCTATTCAAAGAAAGCGAGTGAACAAACCGATGGCTATTACTGAAGAGGACGTAAAACACGTCGCCAAATTAGCAAAATTAGAAATTAGCGATAAAGGTATTGCACAATTTACAGAAAAAATGGATGCTATTATGCATATGGTAGAACAATTAGATGAGTTAGACACTGAAAATGTGCCCGTAATGGTTCATGGCTTGCGTACATACAATGTTATGCGAGAAGACAAAGCCGTTCCGGGAACAGATCGCGAATTGCTATTTAAAAATGTTAAAGAAGAAAAAGACGGCTTAATTAAAGTTCCTGCAATAATGGACAATGGGGAGGCAGGAGCATAATATGGATATAACAAATTACACAGTAGAAGAATTGCACGAAATGCTTGTAAAAAAAGAAGTAACAGCTCAAGAAATCGTTAAAGCTGTTTTTGCTCGCATTAGCGAAACAGAAGATAAGATTGGCGCTTTTATTACGTTAACTGAAGAAGAAGCTCTTGAACAAGCTCGCAAAGTAGACGAAGAAGGCATTGACCCGAATAATGTTCTTTCAGGTATTCCAATTGGGATTAAAGACAATATCGTAACAAGTGGTACGCGAACAACAGCGGCTAGTAAAATTTTGGAAGACTTTGTTCCGATTTATGATGCAACTGTTACGAAAAAAGTAAAAGAAGCGAATATGATTTCAGTTGGGAAACTAAACATGGACGAATTCGCTATGGGCGGAAGTACTGAAACGTCTTATTACAAAAAAACACGTAACCCATGGAATCTAGACAAAGTTCCTGGTGGCTCTTCAGGTGGATCTGCAGCGGCGGTAGCAGCGGGTCAAATTCCTGTTTCATTAGGTACAGATACTGGCGGATCGATTCGTCAGCCAGCAGCGTTTAACGGAATCGTTGGGATGAAACCAACTTATGGCCGAGTGTCTCGTTTTGGTTTGATTGCTTTTGGATCTAGTTTGGATCAAATTGGACCATTTACGCGTACAGTTAAAGACAATGCTTTAGTTTTAAATGCTATTAGCGGACATGATACGAGTGATTCAATGAGTTACGAAGGAGATGTTCCAGACTTTTCTTCTGATATCGAAGCTGGCGTTAAAGGTATGAAAATTGGTATTCCAACTGAATACTTAAATGAAAAGGGATTAGAAGAAGGCGTTAAAAAAGCCGTTCTTAAAGCTATCGATACCTTCAAATCATTAGGGGCTACAGTTGAAGAAGTGAGCTTGCCACATTCAAAATATGGCGTACCTGCTTACTACATCATTGCTTCTTCAGAAGCTTCTTCAAACTTACAACGGTTTGATGGCGTTCGTTATGGTTATCGTTCACCTGAAGCAAAAACGCTTGATGAAGTCTATGTGAAATCACGTACTGAAGGTTTTGGTATGGAAGTAAAACGTCGTATCATGCTTGGAACATTCTCGTTGAGTTCAGGTTTTTATGATGCTCACTTTAAAAAAGCTGGACAAGCTAGAACATTGATCAGACAAGACTTTGATAATGTATTTAAAGAATTTGATTTGATTTTAGGACCAACAACACCAACTACAGCCTTTGGAATTGGCGAACAAATCGATGATCCAATTGCAATGTACCTAAGCGATATTTTAACAGTACCCGTTAATTTAGCAGGCGTACCGGCTATCTCTATTCCTTGCGGTTTTTCAAATGATCTGCCAGTTGGTCTGCAATTGATCGGAAAACATTTCGATGAGCAAACGATTTATAAAGCGGCTTACGCTTTTGAACAAGCAACTGACTTTCATAAAGAAAAACCAAATTTGTAGGAGGAGAGAATCGATATGAACTTTGAAACAGTAATCGGACTAGAAGTCCACGTAGAATTAAAAACCGACTCAAAAATGTTCTCACCTGCTCCAGCTCACTTTGGTGCGGAACCGAACACGAACACAAACGTTATTGACTGGGGTTACCCAGGGGTTTTACCCGTTATCAATAAAGGTGCTATTGAATTTGGAATGAAAGCTGCTATGGCTTTGAATTGTGAAATTTCACAAGATACCAAATTTGATCGCAAAAACTATTTTTATCCAGATAATCCAAAAGCTTACCAGATCTCACAATTTGATCAACCCATCGGACATGATGGTTGGATCGAAATTGAAGTTGAAGGTAAGAAAAAGAAAATCCGCATTGAACGCGTACATTTAGAAGAGGATGCTGGTAAAAATACGCATGGAACAGACGGCTATTCTTATGTTGACTTAAACCGTCAAGGAACACCGCTGATTGAAATCGTATCTGAAGCAGATATGCGATCACCGGAAGAAGCTTACGCTTATTTAGAAGCAATCAAACAAATCATTCAATATACTGGTGTAAGTGATGTGAAAATGGAAGAAGGATCAATGCGTTGTGATGCCAATATTTCTATTCGTCCAATTGGGCAAGAAGAATTTGGAACCAAAACAGAATTGAAAAACTTGAATTCCTTTAACTTTGTTCGTCGTGGATTAGCTTTTGAAGAAAAACGCCAAGAAAAAGTTTTATTATCTGGTGGAGTGATTCAACAAGAAACAAGACGTTATGATGAAGCAACTGGAGATACTCTTTTAATGCGTGTCAAAGAAGGATCAAGCGACTACCGTTACTTCCCAGAACCTGATCTACCAAATATCGTGATTGATGAAAAATGGATTGAACGTGTAAAAGCGACTATTCCAGAAATGCCAAAAGATCGTCGTATTCGTTACATCAACGAATTAGGATTACCAGAGTACGATGCAATGGTCTTAACAGCAACAAAAGAAATGTCAGATTTCTTTGAAGGTATGTTAGCAAACGGAGCAGATGCAAAACAAGCTTCAAACTGGTTGATGGGTGAAGTTTCAGCGTATCTAAACAGTGAAAAGCTAGAGTTGCATGAGACAAAATTAACACCTGAAAACTTATCTGGTATGATCAAATTGATTTCGGACGGAACCATTAGTTCAAAAATGGCGAAAAAAGTATTCCGCGAATTGATCATGAATGGTGGAGACGCTCAAGGAGTTGTTGAAGCAAATGGCTGGGTTCAATTAAGCGATCCAACAAAATTATTGCCAATTATCAATGACATATTAGACAATAACGCACAATCAATTGAAGACTTTAAAAATGGGAAAGATCGTGCAGTTGGTTTCTTAGTAGGACAAATTATGAAAGCTACCAAAGGCCAAGCTAATCCAGGAGTCGTGAATAAATTATTGATGGATGAATTAAGCAAACGCTAGAATTAGGTGTGAAAGTAAAGGAGAAGATTTATGCGTGCAAGAGTGATTTATAATCCGACATCGGGTCGTGAAATTGTAAAAAAAAATCTAGTAGAAATCTTTCAAGTTTACGAAGATGCAGGGTATGAAACAAGTGCTTATGCGACAACTCCAGAACCTAACTCTGCTCGAAATGAAGCTGAAAGAGCAGCAAAAGCCGGCTTTGATTTAATCGTAGCGGCAGGTGGGGACGGAACGATCAATGAAGTCGTAAATGGGATTGCTGGTTTAGAAAAAAGACCTAAATTGGCAATTATCCCTGCTGGAACAACGAATGATTACGCTAGAGCTTTACACATTCCAAGAAATAATCTAGTAGAAGCAGCAAAAGTAATTCAAAAAGAGCAATCTTTTTTCATGGACATTGGCGAAGCAGTTATGGGAGAAGACTTGTCTTATTTCATTAATATTGGCGGCGGTGGATTATTGACAGAATTAACGTATGACGTTCCGTCACAACTAAAATCAATCTTCGGGTACTTAGCTTATTTTGTTAAAGGGGCGGAAGTTTTGCCTCGGATGAAACCTATTCCAATGCACATTGAGTACGATGATGGCATATTTGAAGGAGAAGCAACGATGTTTTTAGTTGCTCTTACCAATTCAATTGGCGGTTTTGAACAAATTGCCCCCGATGCTTTATTAGATGATGGAAAATTCACGTTGATTGTATTAAAAACATCCAACTTAGCAGATATCATGTATTTAGTGGCACAAGTTTTGAATGGCGGAAAACATTTAACCAATTCAAAAATTTTATACAAAAAAACAAGTAAAATTGTTGCACGTCCAGGAAACTCGTCTAAAATGATGATCAACTTGGATGGCGAATACGGTGGAAATGCGCCTGTTACGTTTTCTAATTTGCATCAACACATTGAAATCATTGTATCCACAGATGACATTCAAAAGGCCGTTGATAAAAAAGATGAAAATGCTGAAGGAGTAGAAGATGCCTTTATCAAAGAAGTTGAGGAATTAACTAACCAAGACATCAATGGTGATGGTGAAATTCACTCTTCAAAAAAAGAAGCTTATGAGAAATAATAAGAAAACTTTGAAATAAGGTGAGTTTTCTTGTATAATTACGAGTCAGTACCCAAAACTTATTATTAAGAATTGGAAGAAGCCTTTATAGTTAAATTTAAAGGTCAATACTATAGTGTAGATTAGAATCATTAGATAAGAACGTATTTTTAATCCCATCCCGTTTAGCCGGTCGAGTCAGGAACACTCCCAGTTAAGTGGATGATAGAAAGTATCAAATATCTGGCGTACTAACTGACAAGGAGTGTGACAAAAAGTTATTAGAATCGAATATTCTGTAAAAAGAATGACGGTTACGCTTTTTGAAACACGTTTAACTGATAAACAAATGACATGAAACAAGGTCAACGAAGGGAGCTTTTTTATGAAAGCAGATAAAGTAGTACCAGTTAAAAAGAATGAAAAACACACCGTTAAAATTGAAGACTTAACACATGAGGGTATGGGGGTAGCAAGAATCCAAGGCTACTCACTATTTATTGAAAATGCCTTACCCGGTGAACAAGTAGAAGTTAAAATTCATAAAACAGGGAAATCTTTTGGTTATGCAAAAGTATTGAACCGTTTAAACTCAAGTGAAGACCGTGTAGTCATCCAAGATGAAAATTATACACGTGTAGGCATTACGCCATTGCAACACATGAGATACCCAGCACAATTAAACTTTAAAAAACAACAAGTTATGAACAGTATGCAACGCATCGCAAAATTACCAGAAGTACCAGTATACGACACGATTGGAATGGCTAATCCATCAGGTTACCGTAACAAAGCGCAAATACCTGTACGTAAAATCAATGACAAATTGACAACCGGATTTTTCCGTAAAAATAGCCATGAAGTGATCCCAATGGAAAACTTCTACATCCAAGATCCTAAAATTGATGAAACGATTATCGCTGTCCGTGATATCATGCGTGAATATGGCGTTAAACCATACAACGAAAATGAAAACACTGGGAACTTGCGTCATATTATTGTTCGTCGCGGCTATTACACTGGAGAAATTATGATCGTATTAGTAACGAGAACAGCTAAATTATTCCCAACAAGTAAGATTATTCCAGACATTCTTGAAGCAATTCCAGAAGTTGTCAGTATTGTACAAAATGTTAACCCTAAACATACAAACGTTATTTTAGGCGATGACGCAATTGTTTTATATGGCGAAGACAAATACAGAGATACATTGCTAGGTAACACTTTTGAGATTTCTCATCGTTCATTCTACCAAGTGAACCCACAACAAACAGAGAAATTGTATCAAACAGTTTTAGATTTTGCTGAATTAACAGGTGAAGAAACTGTTATCGATGCTTATAGTGGAATTGGTACGATTGCATTAACATTAGCTAAAAATGCTAAACATGTTTATGGAATTGAAATAATTGAACCAGCAGTAGAAAATGCTAAAGCAAATGCGGAACTAAACAATATTGAAAATGTAACATTTGAAGCAGGAGCTGCTGAAGAAGTTATGGTTCAATGGAGTGAAGAAGGACGCACAGCTGACTTACTAGTTGTTGACCCTCCACGTAAAGGTCTTGAAAAAGAATTTACTGAGGCAGTTATTGCAATGCAACCAACAAAAATGGTTTACGTTAGTTGTAACCCTGCAACATTAGCACGTGACTTAGCTTTACTTACAGAAGGTGGCTATACAGTTAAAAAAGTTCAACCCGTTGACCTTTTCCCTCAAACCACTCATGTGGAAAGTGTTGCTTTACTCGTTCGTGACTAATCATTTTATATATATGAAAGAGTTGGTTTGAGATTCTTTCAGCAAACTTATTCTTACTTTTAATGGATCATACCATCAGAAGTAAGAATAAGTTTTTTTGTTTTGCAAATGGGAGTAAACCACTTGTCCATGAAAGGACCGTTAACGGAAGAGTAGAGATCAAAAAGTAAATCACTTGTCCGTGAAATGGCTTTTCATGAACGAGTGGCATTAGAAAAAGGCGTCACTGTTCCGTCAAAGTTGCTTTCATGGAGGAGTGAAGCAATAAAATGCTTTACTATCTTACTGTAAGGCAAGGAAGTTGCAGATAGAATCATAAAATTGGTAAACTAAAGAAAAATCTGGTAATGCTTCAAATGAGAGGAGTTTCTTAATATGAAATATCTGACTATCTGTTTGTTAACTCTTGCGGCTTTTGTTGGTGCTTGTGCTCCCGTAGAAGATACTAGTCAAATTTCTTCATCCGACAGCATATCAGTAGAAGAGTTCTCTTCTGAAAATGAATCCTCTTCCAGTTCTAGTACAGAAAGCAATCAAACAACTGAAACTCTTCCTTTCGAACCACTTAATTATGAATTAGTTGATGCGTATCCGAATCTTACTTTTGATCAACCTCTTTATTACACAACCGCCGATGATGAAACGAACGATGCTTTTGTAGTTGAAAGAACCGGTAAAATCAAAGTTTTTGAAAATGATGAAAACGTAACTGAATTCGATGTATTTATTGACTTAAGCTCTAAGATTGATTTTAGTGGACAAGAAAAAGGGTTACTGGGGCTAGCCTTTCATCCAAACTACGAAGAAAATGGTTACTTTTATGTTAACTATACAACAGAAGAAAATACAGTGATTTCTCGATTTAGCGTAGATCCGAATACCTTAACTGAAGGGGATACAGCTAGTGAAGAAATTTTAATGGAATTTACTCAACCCTATCCTAATCATAATGGTGGTCATCTGGCTTTTGGTCCGGAAGGGTACTTGTATATTGCAACTGGTGATGGAGGATCAAGTGGCGATCCACAAGGCAATGCACAAGATCTGACCAAAATCTATGGCAAATTATTAAGAATTGACGTCAATTCGGCGAATGGAGATAAGAAATATACTATTCCTGAAGATAATCCTTATGCTGGAAACACAACTGATTATGCAGAAGAGATTTATGCATATGGTCTCAGAAATCCATGGAAATTTAGTTTTGATGAAGAGCGAGAGTTGCTGTGGGCAGCTGACGTTGGTCAAAATGCCATGGAAGAAATTAATCTAATCGAAAAGGGCCAGAACTATGGATGGAATATTATGGAAGGAACTTTACCTTATGAAGAATCTGATACCGATAATGCAGAAGATCTTATAGAACCCATTTGGGAATATGATCATACCTTAGGTCAATCCATCACAGGTGGTTACACATATTATGGTCAGGAGAATCCAAGTTTAAATGGCATCTATATTTATGGGGATTTTATTTCCGGTAAAATCTGGGGGTTATGGTTAGGTGAAGGAGAACAAGTTGAAAATAAGGAATTAATAGATACCGATTTTATGATCTCTTCCTTTGGAGTGGACGAAAAAGGAGAACTAATGATTGTCGACTTTAATGGAAAATTGTATAAATTAGAGGAAACGAATTAAGAATAAATAAAAAGTAAGCACCATTTCTTAGAAAAACAACTCTAAGAAATGGTGCTTACTTTTTTTGATTAATAAATTATCTAACAACTCTACCGTTTGATATAGAGTAAAACAGTCAAGCTTAGGTAAAATCCAAGAGTCAATTCGACAAAAGGAGTACCGATGAGGTTGAGAGCTGCATAAATGGGTAGACTATAACCAAAGTAATAACCGACCAATAAGAAAATTAAAATAGCTATCCAGGCAATTAGAATCCATTTTGTAAGTTTATCAGTTTTATCGGAGTAGGTTATTAACTGGTAACTGATTAGTGTTATAGCTATGCCGATGAATAGCCAACTAATACTAATTGCCCAAAAGGCTGCTAAACTATATGTCCTAGCAGAAAATATTTTTGCATAGTAGATGATCCATGGAATTATCCCTAGCGTTACAACAGGAAACAACGAAACAAGTAATGGATTGAGTATTGATTTTTACTTCATATGTATACCTCCGTTTTGAGAGTCTATTTTACAAATAAATAGGTGATCCAATAAAAATGTTAGTTTATGAGCATTTTAAAAATACAATTATACTTTAGAGTATAGTATAGTTACAATATAAAATTCTTCTATTGGAGGTCATCATGTTTACTAAAGTACAAATCATAATCGGATTAATAGGGATATTTTTAGCAGCTTACCTTACATTAAATGAACTAGTTTCTCAAAAAGTAGGTGGAATATTATGGATATCTGTTTTTTCCTTGCAATTAATTTTCCGAGTGTATAATTTTAAAAAAAGATATTTTAGAAAATAAATTTAACGATTTATTAATGACAATAGCAATCCTAAAATTAGTAACAAAATAAAGGTGTATCTAGAAATTAAATAGGATTTTGGCAACGGTTCTTTAATGGTTGTTAAATCATTTATTAAGTCTATTATCCCATATTTTGATGGAATTTTATAGAAAGAATCAGTTTACAATTAGCAACTACTAGTTGCATTTAATGAATAAAAGAGGAGTGTGGAAATGTTGGATGAAATAGAAGAAGTTGGTATTTGTTATAAAGAGGATCTTTACACAGAATTTGTGTACATAAATAAAGATGAAAAAGATTCATTGTTAAAAATTATAATGGACGAAACGATTGAACTTTTTAAAATAGCAGACAAAGAAATCAAAAAAAGTGAATTAGATAGTTTAATGTTTGAAGGAATGACAATTCAATTTTATGAAGAATAATAATTTTGACAAGCTTAAAAACGTTGCTACTGCAAGGATGCAACTATTGGTTGCTACCATGTAAACTAATAGGTTCTTTTAAAAGAAAGACCTTTCATAGATAATTTAGAGAGTAAAAAGATTTAGGGAATTATCTATGGGGGAGTTTAAGTGAAAAAAATAAAGAAATCACAATGGTATCACTATTTCTCTATTTTAATTTTTGGAATAGCGATTTTTGAAATATTAAACCAAAGGCTTGGATTAGGATATGCTCTAATAGCCATTGGATACTATATGCTTCGCAGATCAGATTTTGAGAAGTAAGATTTGGATAGAGTTAAATAAAAATGAATGTTCAGAGGAGAAAATTCAATATGAAGAACTTAATTTTAATTCCTTTTTGTTCACTCGTCTTGATTAGCTGCTGAAATAATGACGAGACAACTATTCAAGAAGTAGATCCTATCTCAAACCTTGAGCCAATTTCAGATAATCCAGGAGATGTAACCATAGTCTCTGAAGAGTCAGGAATAACATATGCCATTCTTAATTCAGTCGGCCCAACAGTTGATGCAAAGATTATAGAAGATGGAGATAAATTAACGATAGCTTTTACAGATACAGTATTACCAGAAGAAGCGGATGAATATTATACACCACTCTATTATGAAATTAATGTGGATAAAGATTATGAACACGAATACTTAATTGTATTATTGAATGGTGAAGATGCTATACTAAATAGTTTAATCATACAATAAGCCATGTTATACATAATAGTTATCTGAAGTATAAGTAAATAAAAAGACCGTTTGATAGGAGCGTATATTAAATGATTAGTGAAGTAAGGAAAAAAGAATTGCTAGCTCTTTTGTTGTGGATGGGTATACTGCTTTTTTTACTGATGATTGATGACTATTATCCACTTTTTAATAACGCGCGATTGTTTATAGTTCCTTTTTGTTGGATAGGAAGCTGGACTACCAAATATTATATAAAAAGAAAATATTAGATAGGTGACTAGCTTATATGTGTGAAAGATTGGGCATATTTGTTGTAGAAGTAAAGCTGAATTAGTTAAAAGATAACAAGAATAATTTTAAAGTAAAAATAAATGATTAATGTAATTTGATAGCGTTAACAAATAAACATAGAGGTGTAAAATGATTGAAGACTTTGTAGATTCTATACTATTAATTTTAAAAGTTCTTGTGGCTCTATCTTTAACAACATACACACAGAGTCATATTCCTCAATTGGATTTTTTAACAGTAAGCAACAGTTTTTATGCTTGGAGTTATTTTTTAATTCTTTATTGTGGTTACTTTTTTATTGTATCCAAGGTTATTTCATATTTTTACGATATCGATTGACGTACTGTCTAATGAAGTATGTGATGAATAGAAAGGTATCTTATAGATACTTAAATTTATGCTAATTAGAACGTATGCTTCCTCTGAGGAGTATACGTTTTTTAGTAGTACTTATTATGAATTGGTGATTGAAAAATACTGGAAATTCCAAAAGAGTCATCAGCGAAATTCATGCTATTTTTAAAGAAGTTTGGTATATTATTAAAAATACATATAATAATTTTAGAACTAATAAAAGGAGGGAAATTATGATAAAACCATATTCGTTAAAAAATGGAGATAAATTAGCCATAGTCAGTCTTTCGAGAGGTATTTTAGGCGAGGAATTTTGTGCGCACCAATTAGAACTTGGAAAAAAACGCTTAGAGGCTTTAGGATTGAAACCCGTATTTATGACGAATACTCTTAAAGGAGTAGAGTACCTAAGAGATCACCCCGAAGCACGAGCACAAGATTTAAAAGATGCTTTTAAAGATCCAACTATTAAAGGCATTATAGCTGCAATTGGAGGCGACGATACTTATCGATTGCTGCCTTACTTATTAGAAGACGAAGAATTTATACGGAATGTACAAGAAATGCCAAAATTATTTACAGGATTTTCTGACACTACAATAAACCATTTGATGTTTTACAAATTAGGTATGGTTTCGTTTTATGGACCAAGTTTTATTACAGATATTGCTGAGTTAGCGAATCAATTGTTGCCGTACACAAAAGAAACGTTACAAGGTTACTTTGAAGGTCATGAACAACGAGAAATTCGTTCTAGTAATTTATGGTATGAAGAGCGCACCGATTTTTCTAAACAAGCTTTAGGACAAGATCGTATGCAGCATGATGAAAAGCATGGTTATGAAGTTTTGCAAGGAACAGGAATAGTTTCTGGTCCTTTGCTTGGAGGTTGCGTAGAAAGTCTCTACGATGTGTTGGCAGGAGAAAGGTATTCAGATGAAGCAGAAATCTGTGAAAACTATCAATTATTTCCTTCGTTAAAGGAATGGACAGGTAAAATCTTATTTTTAGAAACAAGTGAAGAAAAACCGACTCCAGATGTATTGAAAAAGTATTTGAAAAGATTAAAACAAACAGGTATTTTCTCTGTTATTAGCGGATTGATAATTGGAAAACCGCAAAACGAGGCGTATTACGAAGACTATAAAGATATCTATCTAAAAGTGATTGACGATGAGACATTGCCCATTCTATATAATGTTAATTTCGGTCATGCTTACCCAAAATGTGCTTTACCTTATGGTATAAATGCAACAGTTGATCTCGATGAAAAAATCATTTTGTTAGATGAACCTTATTTTCAAAATTCATGAGAACGGAACAAACAACGACTAAAAAGAAAGAAATTTGTTCAATTAAGATGTTTTGATTACTTCTTAAAAGAGGAGCTATTAAATTCTTTCACGCATTGACAAAGAAGAGAGCTGTACCGTATTCTATAACTATAAACAGATAAAGTAGAAGGAGCAACCGAATGCGGCTAGATAAATTATTGTTTGAGACAGGATTCGGTTCACGCCGTACAGTTAAACGATTGATTAAAAGTAAACAAGTCCAAGTGAATGGACAAATTGCAATAGTGGATAATCTTAATGTGGATCCGCAGTTACAAGAAGTTAAAGTTTCTGGGGAACGCATTCATCATCAACCGCATGTCTACTATATGCTGCACAAACCAGCTGGCGTAGTGAGTGCAGTAACTGACGTGTTGAATCAAACGGTCATTGATTTAATAGAACCTTCTCAACGTGTACCCGGATTATTTCCGGTAGGTCGACTGGATAAGGATACTGAGGGATTGCTTTTACTGACAAATAATGGGCAGTTGGGTTATCAGTTATTGATCCCAAAAAAAGAAGTGATAAAGCGTTATGAAGCTATTGTTAACGAACGAGTCACCAGTGAGGATCAACATGCATTTGCTTCCGGAATTGTCTTTGATGGAGGCGTTAAATGCAAACCAGCTAAGTTGACTATTCTTAGTCAAAGCGAGACTGAAAGCAAAGTGTTACTAGAGATTAGCGAAGGAAAGTTTCATCAAGTTAAGAAAATGTTCTTATCGGTTGGAAAAAAAGTTATTTATCTTAAACGACTTTCGATGGGGCCGTTGCAGCTCGACAAAACATTGCCATTAGGCTCTTACCGAGCGTTGCATTCAGAAGAATTAACTGCATTGAAACCTTATTTCAAATAATTTTTAGTCGATAGTAGTCAAACGAGCTCGCATATCAGATGCCATTTGATTAGTAAACCCATTTTATTAGTCAAACGAGCCTGAATTTCATCTGTCATTTGACTAGTAAAGCTATTTATTAATCAAACGAACTCGAATTACAGCAGTGGTTTGACTAGCACAACTCGATATCAGAATAAAAATGTGTTTAAAGGAGATTCATTATGATTATTTTAGGTATGAAAGTATCTTTTCTCATCTATCATTCGTATTCTTTAAAAGACAAGCGCAGCGTGATAAAAAGCATTATCAAAAAGACACAAAATAAGTTTAATGTCAGTATTTCTGAAGTTGAAGCTTACGATACAATCAACCAAGGCGTGCTAGGGATTGCTGTGGTAAGCAATAATCGAATCGTGTGTCAGCAAACGTTGGATCAAGTGATTCAAGAGATTGAAGACAATGGAGAAGTTGAGATCCATTCGATTGAACGAGAAGAACTATAAAAAAAAGACAGAGGAGTTGAAATCTCCTCTGTCTTTTTTAATCTTCTTCCATAGGGAATGGTGTTTCAGCTCGTACATTTAAGTACTCATCACGGAAAGGATGGTCTGATTCACTTTGCCAAGGCTTAACATGTCCACTATAGTGAATCAAAGCTGGTTCATTCCGTGCTTCAGTATATTCTTGGTTCCCAATTTTTGTTGGGTGTTTTTGTTCTTTCGTAATAATATAAGCTTGTGCATTCCATCGTGGATGAAGGACTAACCAGCGATCATGCAAGATAGCATTCAATGCATCTTGATCATGAAATCTTAACTCATCTGAATTGTCAGTAGCAAATTTTAATACTTGCTCTGATATTTTTTCAGCACGCCATTTTTCGATATCAATAATCATCATGCCAGAATTAAAATAAGTATTGGATTCTGCATCAATTTCCATAGCATCTAAACGTTCATGGAAACCAGCATCTTCAACAGCAGCTAATAAGTTATCACCTAAATCAACGTTCCAAATATTTTCAATATCTTCTTTAGCAATAATGTCACAGTCTAGATAAATTGCCCGCTTGATATCCGTATGTTTTAGATAATTAGGTATCGCGATTCTGAAATAGGCTGTTTTAGGAATACGATCACTCTCAACCATATCTTCAAATGTCAGTGTATCAATTTGCAAATAGCTAATTGAGGCATTGTATTCGTTGACCATTCGGTTTAAAGCATCTTTAGAGGTTAATGAAATATGATCATCAATAACGTAAAAGTCTATTTTTGTTTCATCTTTTTTAGTTTTCAAAATAGATAAAAATAATGTAGCTAAATGTGGAACAAATCCATCATCTGTAGCTGAAACGACTGTAATATCTGAATCAATCATGGTAGTTTTTCTCCTTTTGAGCACTGAACGGTTTAAATTCGTATGTGCCAGTTGATGTGTAACAAGTGAGTTAATCATAATCGTTTACCACTAAAGAATCAAACAAAACGCCTATAGTATAACAAATAGTGTTGAAAAAAGAAGACGAGTATTTGGATAATAATTATTATTGCGAGTATACTAATGATGAATAGGATCCAGTCAAATAAGAGTTGGTACCAATTTACATATAAAGGAGGTGTGGGAAATGACTGTTGGAGTGAAAGCGGTTTTTGTTAATCTACCTGTTAAGGATTTAACAAAATCTATTGATTTTTTTAAGACACTTGGATTTAAATTTAACGAGCAGTTTACAGATAATAAGGGAGCAAATATGATCATCTCTGATTCTATTTTTGTGATGTTGCTAACGGAAGAGTTCTTTACAAGTTTTACCCACCTAGGGATAACAGATACGTCAAAAGAAAACGAAACGATTATTGCTTTACAAGTGGAATCAAAAGATGCAGTTGATGAACTCGTAAATACAGCACTTAAAAATGGAGCGGAAGATAAAACTACTGCTTTGAGTGAAGAAGAAGAGGCTATGATGTATTATCGTCGAATTAAAGACTTAGATGGACATCTATGGGAAATCATGTATATGGATATGAATGCAATGGACATTTAGATGGTAAGCAAAAGAGACATGAGAAGGTAAGTTTTCTCATGTCTTTCGTGGTTATTTTACGAATAAGATAAAATGCGGTAGAATGAATATAAATGATAGTGAAGCATAGGAGTTTAGATAAAATGAGAGAAATACATAATATAATGCTGATCAAAGGAATACCGAATCATCAATTGGAAAATAGTTTGATGGTCTATAAAAAAGGTCAATTACTTCAAATTGCTGAAAGCCAACAGCTACTAATGAAGAAAAGTTATACAAAGACTAAAATTATTGAACAGTTAAAATCGGTTATAATTGAAAATGCAGCGAATTTTTTTGCAGAAATGGATTCAAATGCACTACAAATACTTGCTAACGCAGCTAACGGAACATTGCAAGATGTATCTGACGAAACACTTAATAGCGTTCAGTCTGCTATTGAATCTGGCTATCTATTTGCCTATGTAATCAATAGTAAAGTGACACTCGTTCTGCCAAATGAACTTATTTCTTCTATTGAGAGTGAACCAAGTTCAACTAAAGTTAAAGAGAAACGAGAGAATAGTTCGCTCTTTTTGAGACAGCTAGAAAATGCTCGGAAAATTTATGGCAGATACGACCTGAATCATCTAGTTTCGGTGTGGAATCACTATTTTACTCAAACGGTAACTGTCGAAGAAGCGACAGTATGGATTAAACAAGCCAATAGCTACTAATCGAACTAATTTGGAAGAGGTGGATGGAATGACTGAAAATAAAACGCAAGAAACGTCAGAAAATGTCTCGAAGTTTGTAGAAGAAATTGAAGATGAGCAGAAACGACAAGATGCGCATCGCTTAATCCAATTATTCAGTGAAGAAACGGGTTATGAACCTAAAATGTGGGGAGCAGCGATTATTGGTTTTGGCTACTACCATTACAAATACGCAAGCGGACATGAGGGAGATGCTCCTCCAGTTGGATTCTCTCCTAGAAAAGCTCAAATCAGTATTTACCTTTCTCAACCAGATGATGAAAATAGAGCAGAGAAACTAAGTCGACTTGGTAAGCATAAAATGGGAAAAGGTTGCTTGTACATTAAAAAAGTGATAGATATTGATCCAGCTGTGCTAAAAGAATTAGTACAAGACAGCGTGAATTATATAAAAGAAACTTACCCGGAGAAAAAATAACGGTAAACGTAAAGATAAGGTGAGATAAAAATGACAAAATTAATTATTGACACAACTATTGATCGTAATTTAGAAATGGAACAGAAGTATGACTTCGAGGTCATTCCACTTAGCATAATACTAGATAATCAATCATACTTGGATGGCGAAGAAATCACAGTGGATGCTGTTTATGAAGCAATGCGGTCTGGAAAAGTGCCAAAGACTTCTCAAATTTCTTATGAATCTCTGACAAAAGTATTGGATAAAGGGATTCAGGAAAATGAAGATATGATTTATCTTTCCTTTTCGTCAAAAATGTCTGGAACGTATCAATTTGCGTATCAGATTATGGAAGAATACAAAGAAAAATATCCAGAACGAAAAATGGCTTTAGTTGATTCAAAAGGAGGGGCAGGTGGTGGAGCTCTTATTGCACTTCAAGCGTTAAAAATGATTGAAGCTGGAAAGCCATTTGACGAGATTGTTCGTCAAATGGAATGGAACATCGACCATGTTCTATACAAATTTACGTTAAGGGACTTAAATTGGCTGGTTAAAGGCGGGCGCGTAAATAAAACTACGGGTTATGTAGGAACAGCGTTAAATATTAAACCGTACTTGATTGTTGACGATGGTTTTATCAAAATGCACAAACTTGTTCGCGGAGAGAAAAAAATCTACAAAAAATTAATTGAAGATGTTAAAAATGGTTTAGGAAACTTTACGGATCAAACTATTGGTATTAGCCATGGCGACGATGAAGAAACAGCTAGAGCGATTGAGGCGAAGTTAAAAGAAGAATTGCCGGACTGCCAAACTCAAGTATTTCGAATTGGGGCAGTTCTAGGGTCTCATATCGGAATTGGTGGAATTGGCGTCTTTTACTTTGATGAACGACCGGAATGGTATCAAAACTAAGAAAAACGAGTCAAGACTATAGGTCTCGACTCGTTTTTTTTTGCATATTTTATCAATAAGCGCACATTAATTTTTGCTGATCTCTTTTTCATGGATGAGTGAGGAAAGTTTTATGCGTCACTTTGCCGAGAAACCAGTTTTGATGGACAAGTAATGTTTGTTTTTTTGTTCACTCATCCATAAAAAGCTGTTTCATGGACGAGTGAACGAAATTTTGAGCTCAACTTGTCCATAACAGCTCATATTACAGCCTTAATCCTTAAAAAATGTAGCATTTGCTACGTGCAATCAGATTAGTATTGATTTTCGGGCAGCAAATATGACAAAAAGAGGACGAAACAACTGTCGTCCTCTTTTAATGAGATAAATTAAATTGTTAAAGCGGATGCTGAGTCGTTTTGAACTGACTCTTTAAAAAGACAAATGTCACAACAAAAGCTAAAGCTTCAGCAATCGGAACAGCAGTATAAATACCGTAAAGACCAAAAATAGAAGAGAGAAGGAGAACTAATGGAATCAAAAAGATGATTTGACGAGCTAAATTTAAAAAGCTGGCCAGTTGAACTTTTCCGACTGCTTGAAAATAACTTGCCCATACAATTTGGATACCAACAAGTGGAAAGGCTACTGTCCAGATGCGGATTGCTTCTACTCCTAATGAAACAACAGCTGGTTCTTGGTTGAATAATGTAATAACGAAGTCAGGGAATAATTGGAAAACTAAGAAACCTGTCGTGCTGATAATTCCACCAACAATACTACCAATTTTCAACGCTTGTTTTACGCGGTCGGTTCGATCTGCTCCAGTATTGTAACTGATAATGGGTTGTAGACCTTGAACCAATCCTGAAACCATCATAATGATAATAGTTGTTGCACTAGTTATGATACCAGCAACTGAAATAGCAATGTCGCCCCCATAAGTAACTAAGCTAGCATTGATGACAATGTTCAGCACGCTATTTGCGATTTGCAATAAGAATGCTGGTATACCGGTCGTTAAGATGTCTTTTACATAGGCAACTTTTAACTTCATGTTTTGGAAAACCAGTTGGATATTTGCTTTAGGCCCCAAGAAATAAGTTAATTGCCAGACCATTGAAAGAAACTGTCCGCCAATAGTAGCATATGCTGCTCCTTTCATACCCCAACCCAGTTGAACGATGAAAATATAATCAAATACGATATTGAATCCAGCACCGATCATCATACTGATCATAGAAACACGCGGGTTTCCGTCAGCTCTTGAGAAGTTATTCAATGCCATAGCGACACTTTGGAAAACAGCTCCATATAAAATAACACTCAAATAATCTTTTGCGTATGGAAGGACAGCTGTACTGGCACCTAGTAAACGCAAGATGGGTTCAATAAAGATATTTCCTAAAATCATAAACAACAGTCCAGCGAGAATAGCTAGCGTAACTCCATTTCCTAAAAAGAACTTAGCTTTTTCAGTTTCTTTTCTACCTAAGCTAATAGAGAAACGAGTCGATCCTCCGACACCTACCATTAAGGCAAATGCCAGTAAAACCAGTGTTACAGGATAAGTAATTGAAACGGCAGCTAGTCCCAAAGATCCTAATACTGGATCATTTCCAATAAAGATTCGATCCACAATGTTGTAAATAGCATTAACCAGCATCCCAATAATTGCCGGTATTGAAAATTCTGCTAATAATCTTGGAATAGATTCTGTTTCAAGCCGATTTTTTTTGATAATCATGCACCTTCTCTTATTTTATTTATGTATATACTCTTAAAAATATAACAATGATTGTATTTTTAGTCAATGAGATAAATGGGTCAAAGATTGATAGAATAAGATTTAGACTATAGGTGTGTAAAATAAGTGAAATAGATAATGCGTATTATTTTCTTTAAAAAATTACATCCGCTATACTAATAAATGTAAAGAAAACATTAAAAAAAGGAGATGTAAAATATGAACAATGTAACAGAAACAGTCAACTCAGGATTACATTCATTTTTGGATTTTCTTCCGACGTTGTTAGGTGCAATCCTATTACTATTACTAGCTTGGATTGTGGCTACACTAGTTAAAAAAGCTGTCCAAAAAGGGTTGAAAGCAGCCGGATTTGGTCGATTATTAACAAAATGGGGAGTAACAAACTCACAGGAACAAGCAGACACTACCATCGATTCTCTAGCACAAGTACTTTATTTTTTAATTTGGCTATTGTTCTTACCAGGTATTTTAAGTATGTTAGGATTAGATGCAGTTGCTCAACCGATTTCGAATATGTTTGATAGTGCATTAAACTTCTTACCAAACTTACTTGCTGCAGTAGTAATTGTAGCAGTTGGAGTATTCGTTGCACGTTTTGTTAAGAATCTTGTTTACAACTTAGCGTTAACATTAAATGTTGATAAATGGGTTTCAAAATTTACAAGTTCTGATTCAGATACTACTGCAACACCTTCTGCTAGCCAAAAGAGTACAATGGCTAAAGTATTAGGAAACATTGTCTACGTAGTTGTTTTAATTCCAATCGTAACAATTGCTTTAGAAACATTAAATATTGATTCTATTTCACGCCCAATTGTTGGTGTGTTGAACCAAGTTCTAGCTGCTATTCCAAATATTATTGTAGCTGTAATTCTACTAGCTGTTGGGGTTGCTATTGCTAAATTTGTAGGTAATTTGTTAACAGATTTACTTTCAAGTACTGGTATCAATGGTTTGACTAAATACATTAAAAATTCAGGAAATATGAATTTTGATTTAGCTAAAATTATTGGACAAACAGTTACCGTTGTTATTAGTGTATTCTTTGTAGTTGAAGCATTAAATGTTTTAAACTTAGAAGTTCTAAATGCTATTGGCGCAGCAGTGATCGCTTACTTACCACTTGTTCTTAGCGCTTTAATTATTTTAGGAATCGGTGTTGTAGGTGGAACTGCATTAGGTGGATTCATTTCAAAATCTACTGGTAATAAATTTGCTGGTGAAATTTTGAAATACATCTTGATTGTTTTATCTGTTTTCATGGCTCTAAACCAATTACAATTTGCTACAAGTATTGTTAACTTAGCCTTCATTTTAATCTTAGGAGCTTTGTCAGTTGCCTTTGCAATTGCATTTGGTGTTGGTGGACGCGACTTTGCTAAAAGTCAATTAGCAAAATTAGATAAAAAGATGGAAAAAGAAAGTAAATCTACAGACGATCAAGGTCCAACTTTATAAAATAAGCGAATAAAAAGGACGAACTTCTACTATTAGAAGTTCGTCTTTTTGCTGTTTAAACGAATCAATTATTCAATAAGATATATAAGTAGAAACAGTTAATCAGATTTTAATTCCAGCAAATCTTATGGTACAATTAAAAATAGGTAATGAAGTAGGTACTTGCATGGGCAGTTGATGAAAGCAAAAAATAAGTTCAGCCGAGATAAATAGGTCTTTGAACGTTCAAAAAGAAGGGTTTAATTCAATATATTCATCTTTTGTTTTCTTCAGCAACCCTCATTAGGTAAAGACAAAATTACCAAAGTTAGAAAGGATGTGCCATTTATTTGAGTATACTTACAGAAAAATTTAAAGAAGTTTTACTATCCGTATTGCCGATCGTTGTGATCGTTTTAATACTGAATTTTACCATAGCACCGCTTGAGACTAGTTTATTGTTGCGTTTTTTATTGGGTGCTTTGTTTGTGGTTATTGGGTTAGCTATTTTCTTATTAGGAACGGATATAGGGATTACTCCCATTGGGACCAATTTAGGAAAAGGAGTCGCCAAGAGCAATAAAGTTTGGGTCGTCGTTATCGCAGGGCTTGTGCTGGGGTTCTTTATTTCAATCGCTGAACCCGATTTGCATATTTTAGCTAATCAGATTGCAGATGTTACTGGAGGCGTTATCGACAATATGAGCATATTGATTTATGTTTCTATTGGGATCGCAGTCATGATGACCATTGGTTTATTGCGAATCGTGTTCAATATTCCATTGTATAAATTATTGACTGGAATCTATTTTGTTATTTTTTTATTAGCACTATTTACATCAAATGAATTCCTGGCAATGGCGTTTGATGCTTCGGGAGCTACTACAGGCGCATTAACAGTACCATTCATGCTGGCATTAGCATTAGGCGTATCAAATTTGAAAAAAGATGGTAAAGCATCTGAAAAAGATAGCTTTGGTTTAGTAGCCATCTCTTCTTCAGGAGCGATTATAGCCGTTATGTTGATGAATATTATTGGTGGACAAGATGAAATTTCAGGAAGTTTAGCAGTAGATTTAACTGGTTCTGAATCGGTTATCGCACCATTTATTCATCATTTCCCTACTATTACAAAAGAAATATTAATTGCTTTAGTACCTATTGTCAGTATTTTCTTGATTTACCAAGTCTTTTTCTTGAAATTATCAAAGAAAAAATTAATGAAAATCCTAAAAGGGGCCTTCTACGTTTTTGTTGGTTTAGTTATTTTCTTAGTTGGAGTAAATGCTGGTTTCATGGAAGTTGGAAGTGTGGTAGGATATACTGTAGCGGCTTTGGACAATAATATTTATGTCTTGATCGTTGCTTTTGTATTAGGAATCGTAACCATTTTAGCTGAACCAGCCGTATATGTCTTAACACATCAAATTGAAGACGTTACAAACGGCTATGTTAAGAGGAAAGTTGTTCTAACAGCCTTATCGATTGGTGTTGGATTAGCGGTTCTTTTATCAATGATTCGTATCTTAATTCCAGGTTTACAATTATGGCATTTTATTTTACCAGGGTATATTTTGGCCATTGGACTAATGTATGTTACACCCAAAATGTTTGTCGGAATGGCATTTGATGCTGGTGGTGTAGCTTCAGGCCCTATGACAGCAACCTTTATTTTAGCATTTGTACAAGGAGCAGCTGAATCGATCGAAGGAGCAAATGTCTTATTAGATGGATTTGGTATGATTGCAATGGTAGCTATGATGCCAATCATCACGTTAGAAATACTTGGTATATTGTTTAAAATTAAATCTCGTAAGGGAGGACTCCAATCGAATGAGTAACACGATTATTGAAGGTATGGATTATGATTTGTTATTCTTAGTAGTGAATAGCGGGACGGGTAGTAAGGCTCTGCAAATTGCTAAAAAGAATGGCATATCTGGAGGAACGGTTTTTCGAGGTTTAGGTACAGCGTCTAATTCAGCATTAAAATTTTTTGGACTAGAAGATGTCAAAAAAGAAGTTTTAATTATGGCTGCACGCAAAGAAACGGCTGAAACAGCATTAGATGCCTTAACAGAGAAATTACAATTGAAAAAAAGAAATCGAGGAATTGCGTTTACGATTCCTATTGCAAATTTATTAGGAAACCGAAATTGCATCTACAATACAGATGCTCACGGCAGAAAGGTTGAGGATATTATGCATCAAGCTATTTTTACGATTGTGGATCGTGGTCAAGCAGAAGAAGTGATCGATGCTGCTGTTGCAGCTGGATCTCAAGGAGGAACAGTCATCAATGCTCGTGGTTCAGGTAGCCACGAAACAAGCCGTCTTTTCTCAATGGACATCGAACCAGAAAAAGAAGTCGTGATGATCCTTACAGAGCAACAAACCACAGATGCCGTGGTAGCATCTATCAGCAATGCGCTAAAAATCGAACAACCAGGAAACGGTGTACTCTTCACTATGGACGTAACCAACACAAGAGGCTTATTCTAAAGGATGCGAAGTTCGACGGTAGGCACGACAGAAAAAAAAGGAATTCTGGAAGGGATGTTTCATCCCTGAAAGAATTACGTTTTTTCCGAAAGTCTGGAGTGCGAAACTCAACTAAAGGATGCGGAGAGTCTCGTTTAGCTCCGTATAAAAATATGGGAATCACAAAGAAGATGTTTTATCTTCTTTGTGATTTTTTTATTGACAGTAGATTGACCAATACATACACTAATTTAGCTATACAGGTTATTTATCTTAGGGTATGTTTTAAAACTAGTTCGTCAAGAGGAAAATAGCCGTTAGATAGACAAAGGCTAAATAAATTTCTGCGAGTTTATCGTTTATCGAACTGAGTTGCGATAAGCTGCCGCTACTTCCAAAATGGACCGGATTTGATAATGAGAAGGGAAACCACTATCAGGTCCAACTTAGAATCTCATTTGAGTAGGTACAACAATCCTTAGTTCGATCAACTCAGAATTAATTTTCATTTGAGTTGAAGTAAAACGAGCCCTAATTCGATCATCTCAGAACTGATTACCATCTGAGTTGGTGTAACGAGCCCTAATTCGATCAACTCAGAATCGATTGCCATTTGAGTTGACGTAACGACCCCTAATTCGATTAACTCAGAACCGATTGCCATTTGAGTTGAAGTAACGAGCCCTAATTCGATCAACTCAGAACCGATTGCCATTTGAGTTGAAGTAACGAGCCCTAATTCGATCAACTCAGAATCGATTGCCATTTGAGTTGAAGTAACGAGCCCTAATTCGATCAACTCAGAATCGATTACCATCTGAGTTGAAGTAACGAGCCCTAATTCAATCAATTCAGACTTGATTGCCATTTGAGTTGAAGTAACGAGCCCTAATTTGATCAACTCAGACTTGATTACCATTTGAGTTGAAGTAACGAGCCTTAGTTCGATCAACTCAGCACCGCTTTCTATTTGAGTAGGCACAATAAGCCTTAATTCGGCTAACTTAGAATAGAAATCTAATTTATTTATTATTTTTTAATAAACAAAGGTAAGTAAATTGAAATTAAGCGCTATCTAGGTTAAGATTATGAATATCTACTGAATAATTTAACGAAAAAATAAAACTATTTCGTAATGAAAATTACTAAACAGAAGTAATAATATAATTTTGCTTTGTGTCCTATCAAAGGAAAAGAGGGGAAGCTGATCACAATGAAAATAAAAGATATACTAACAATGGGTCATTTAGAATACAGCGAAACCTTGGATCAGTCACTAGAAGTGAAAGGGATTACTGATAATTCAAATGAAATCAAACCTGGCTATGTTTTTATTGCAATAAAAGGGTATAAGAAAGATGGGCACATCTATATCCAACAAGCAATTGTTAATGGAGCCATTTTAATTATCGGAGAAAATGAACTTATGGATTTAGATGTTCCTTATCTAAAAGTAAAAAACGCTCGAAAGGCACTAGGGCAAGTTTCAAAGTTATTTTATAAAGACCCTTCAAAAGATAAAATTATGATAGGGATTACTGGAACAAATGGTAAAACGACAATTAGTTTCTTTATTAAGCATCTATTAGAAAAACAAGGTTACAGTGTTTCCTCGATTGGCACCATCTATAATGAAATCAACGGTAAAAAAATTCAAGCTATTAATACAACCCCTAATGCTAAAACAATCAATCAATTATTAGTTGCATCAACAGATCAAGTTGTTGTTATGGAAGTATCTTCTCAAGGACTAGAACAAGACCGTTTAGAGGGGATTCAATTTGATTATGCTCTATTTAATAACTTACAACATGACCATCTAGATTATCATCATACGATGGAAGAATATTTTGAATGCAAAGCGTTATTATTTCAAAAGCTTAAACCAAATGGAACAGCAATCGTTAATAGTGATGACAGCTGGGGGAAAAAGCTAATTGAGCGTTTGACTGCAGAAGGTAAGAAGGTTTTAACAGTAGGCGAACAATCATTTAGTGATATTCAAATTTTAAGTAAAGACCTAAACAACGTATTAGTAATGCATAAAAATAAGGAGTATAATTTACGTACGCCATTACCAGGAATGCATAACTTGTATAATTTATCTATGTCTAGCTGTGCAGTCCATGAGTTAGGGGTTCCGTATGAAAAGGTTGAACCGTACATGTCAGATTTTACAGGTATTTCAGGACGATTTGAACTCTTTCATTTAGAAAAAAATGTAACAGTGGTTGTGGATTATGCTCACACACCGGATGCTTTAGAAATAGCAATCAATACGGCTATCAACAATGGAGCGAACCATATTATCACAGTATTTGGATTCGCTGGTAACCGTGATACAACTAAAAGAAAAGCGATGCTTGAAAACGTGACTCGCTTGAGCGACTCTTCTATTCTAACGGTAACGGAACTTTTTGGTTCAACGATTGATAAATTGTACACAGATTATGTAATGATTCAAAAAGAATGCCAAGTAGAAAATTCGACGAGTATTATTATGGATCGGACACTAGCTATTCAAAAAGCTATTGAGAATGCCCAATCAGGCGACTGGGTTTTATTATTAGGTAAGGGACATGAGCAGTACAAAGAAAACTATGCATTAAACACAAAATCAGATCAAGAAACTGTTCTGTATTTGCAAAAAAATAAACTATCAACTTCAGTAATAACCGATCAGTAACCAAAAAAATGTAACTCAGGAAGGAAAACTTACAATGAGCCTTAATGAAAAGGAAAAGTTGATTTTAGAAACGATACGTGAGAATCCATTTATAGCTCAACTAGAATTGGCAAATGTGATTGGGTTGTCCCGTTCTGCTACAGCGAATCTCATCTCAGGACTTGTAAGAAAAGATTATTTATTAGGAAAGGCATATGTGTTAAATGATGAAGAACCTATTATTTGCATTGGTGGAGCAAACATTGATCGCCGATACTTAGTTAAAGATACTTTAATTCAAGGAACATCTAATAATGTACAATCTCGGACAAATGTTGGGGGAGTTGCACGTAATGTTGCCGAAAATTTAGGTCGCTTAGAAGAAAAAGTAATGTTGTTTTCAGTTGCTGGGAATGATGCAGAATGGAAGATGATTGAAAGTCATTCGGAACATTTTATGAATATTAAAGCTGTCGATACAATAGAAGGATGTCCTACTGGAACATTCATGGAAGTAATCGATGAAAACGGGGAAATGGTCTTAGGTCTAGCTGAAGTGGATATTTTTGATAAAATGACTCCTGATTGGATCAATAAGCATTTATCCGTCTTAAAACGCTCAAAATATATCATCATCGACTTAAATTGCCCTAAGGAAACAACTGAATTTTTAACTAGTTTTGCTGTTAAATATGATGTTCCTATTGTTTTGCTAACTGTATCTGTTCAAAAGTTATCGAATCTTCCAAGTTATTTAGATGGAATAAAAATGCTGATTACGAAAACCAATGAAACTGAAGCACACTTTAACATGACTATTAAAACTGATGAAGATTTAATAAATGCAGTGAAAAAATGGTTGAATAATGGAAAAGGACCTGAACACGTTTTTGTCTCTAAAGGAAGCACTAAAATTGCGTATGGATCTCAGAAAGATGGTATTCATATTTTTAATTACTCAAGCGAACAAAATGACCATTATAATTGGGGAATGAATGAAGCTTTTTGTGCGGGGCTGGTGTTTAACCGTCTGCAAGGTGAATCTTTATCTGAAAGCATTAAAGTAGGATTAACGAATGCTTATCATACTTCTCAGTCTTTGTATGTCGTACGTCCTAATTTATCCAAAAATCAGTTACAAAATGAATATAATGGGTGTTTAGTCGACAAGGTATTTTACAAATAAATGAATGATTTTTGTTTGATCATAAACGATATAAGATAGATTTAATAATAAAGATATGCTATCTTTAAACCAGTTTAAAGATAGCGAGGAAATAAACCATGAAAATAGTAAAAACTATTGGAACAACTATAGCAGTAGTCATTGTTCTTATTTTTGTAATAATTGCCGGAATCAGCTTCTTTTCTGCTCCTGACAGCAGCGGATTATTTGGATACAAAGGATATACTGTTGTAAGCGGAAGTATGGAGCCAAAAATAGCAGTAGGTGATTTTATCATTGTTGAAATGGATCCTTATGACAACGTGAATAAAAAAGACATTATTACGTTTCAATACAATCAAGAACTTGTTACGCATAGAGTAGTGGATAGAACAGCTGAAGGATTAGTTACAAAAGGGGATGCCAATAATATTCAAGATCAAGGTTTTGTAATAGAAGAGTCCTACATAGGAACTCAAAAAATGTTGATTCCATACTTTGGGTATGTCATTACGTTCTTACAAAAACCGATTGCCTTTGCAGTCATTGTCGCTTTAATGGGCATCTATCTTATCTATCTTTATCTTCACCCATCAATAAAGGAAGAAGCAACAGAGTAAACACCTAATAAACAACTGTTTGTTAAGTACCTGTTTACTAAATTGTCACAAAATGGACATAAAAATATTTATACAGTAGTAAGCGTCTTTATTAAATAGAAAGTGGATAATCTTATCCACTTTCTATTTTTTTTGCTCTTTTTTTAGAAATTAATCTAATATTTATGGGTGAAAAATAAGAGTAAAAAGAAATAAAATTTAATAGGTGTTTATTTTAATTTTATAATCTATACTAAAAAACGGTCTTTATTTCATAAAGTAACAGCTAATGTCAATAAAAGGTATATAATCGGTTTTTATATTCATAAATTATTCAATTTATACTATTTCAATTAAAACAAATGTTGTAAATATGTTTAGGATTACAACTGTTCTTATACAAAAACATAACAATCTCTTCTTTAAAGGCCATCATAATGCAATTTGTTTGAATATCAAAGTGATTTTTATTAGCGGTATTTATAAACAAAAGTTACATCTTAGATGATGGATATTTATTATTTTGTATAAATACTATATTGTTTGACTTCTTTTTTAACCAAGATTATAGTTACGAGTGTTGGAAACAAGCAAACAATTAAAAACAACGGAGGAGAATATAAAATGAAAAAAGCGTCAACAAGCAGACTAAAAAAATTACCATTACTACTAGGAACTTTATTAATTATCAGTGTGGCAGCATACGGCACAAGAGCTTATTTCTCGGATAGTAGAACTCAACAAGCAAATATCGTATTAGAACTAGGCAATGTAGAAATAAGTACAGAAGATTCTGAATGGATACCAACAACAACGGGTACGGATTTGAAAAAGTTAGGTAAAGATGAAATAACAAAAAACTACTCATTTAAAAATGTTAAACCAGGAGATTTTTTTACAAGACAATATACTATCAAAAATACAGGATCTCTTGATACAAAAGTGACGTTAGAATATAGTGGGAAAATGAATCCAGCTATAGACCCACTAAATTTAGATTTAGTAACTCAAGACCAAATAAATGGTGAACACCCAATTAAAGGTACTCCGTTCATTATTACTATTAAAGACTTTAAAAATAATCTAGTGCTCAAGGCAAATTCTGGTGTAGATAGTAAAACAACATACACGGTTGTTATTACAGTAGATAAAAATGCTAGTGCTGATTTTAATATTAATGCTACAGCTAAAGAAAAAGCTGGAAATCAAAACTTAGATTTAGTTGTTTCTGACTTTCTTAAAGAAAACCTAAAAATAACAGCCAATCAAGTAGCAACAAAATAAAAAAATATTAAACAAAATTTTATTTATAGTTTGATAGAAACGGTTAGGGAAGTTATCTAATCGTTTTTTATTCAGAATTTTTTCATTACTTAGAATAAGGAATAGGAGGGATAACATGAGGAATCTAACAAAGAATTTAAATGGACTAGTAAAAATAAGTTTGTTTTGCTTTGCTTTTTTCTTGTTATCCCCCTCGATACCTGTAAAAGCAGTGTTTAGTGATACAGTAAATCAAACCTTAGGAATTCAGTTGGAATTTGGAACCGTTAGTTTAGATCCAAAGGAGACTGAAATCGTTGATTCAGTTAAATTTACTGAAGGAGAGCCAGTTAAAATTGCTTCAAGCACTCTTGTGAACAATGGGAGTTTGTCTGCGAAGTTAGCTTACAAAGTAGATGTAACAAAAGAAAATGATTCATTACTGACCGCCGATGAATTAAAAAATATGGTAATCTCAATCGATTTAGGAAGTGCAGCAAATAATGTAGAAGCAACTGCAATAACTTTAAACTCAAATAGCTTTACTTTTGTAAAAAGTACGAGCGGTAGTGATGTCGTTATTGAACCTGATTCAGTAGGTAAAGTACCAGTAAGTATTTCTTATAAAAGTAGTGTTCCTACTAAAGAAGAAAAGCTTAAAATTAGTGTTACATTTAGAATGATCCAATCGAATACTTTAGATGCGAATGATAACCTGTTTTCTGACACGTTGACAATAGAAAATAATATTTCACTTGTTCCTGAAGTTGTTGAAAAAAAAAGTTATTGGCCAGATCAAAGAACGTTTATTAATGCTGTGCATGGAAATTACACCTATAGTTTAGAAAATATGGAAATGTTTTTTAGTGAAACATACGAAACGATTAATTCAGAAACAAGAAAAATTAAAAATTTAAATAAAGCTATGTTATATATTCAATTGCCAAAAAGTGAACCTTTAACAAAAATCATTACTAAAAATAATGGTGCAAAAGAAACTAAAGAAATGTTTATTGTTTCTAAGTTAACAACGGACGAAGCAGCTATCAAAGTAGAATCGATAGAACTAAATGAAGAGCATCATGGGATAATCATTACATTTAAACTAGAAGATGAATATGTTTATAATCCATCAAATCCAGATACATCACTTGCTCAATCGAATAAAGATAGATATGCTATAAGCCTAAATATTGAAATTCAAAAGTATGGTATGTATGGATCAAATGAATATCACTATTATGATAATTCACATAATTATAATCACTTTTTTGCTACTAGATTAGTCTTAAATACTGATATACCAGATGCGCCTAAAAATTATGCGCAAATGTCAATTAATTTAACAGGTAATGAACGAATTTTATCTATTAAACATCTTTACTATAATTCAGCTCCATATGTAAGACCGGAAGATTTCAAAGAAGTTCAATTAAAGAATGAAATAGTTAACGTTGAGATAACTGGAAACAATGGGAAGTTGGTATCAAGTAAGGCAAATACAAATAAAACATTTTCTCTGTGGTTAAATTCTAATGAAAAATTGGATGAGGCTACCTTAAACGTAAAAATTACAGGAGATGCTAGCAACACATTAGTTATTTCTAGAAAATTAGAAAGTAGTCTTCAAACTCAATCTACAAGTATAAAATCAATGAAAATACCTTTGATAGATAAAGAGACAGAAGAACAAACTAAACAGCAGTCTGATACTTCAAAAAATACAGAAGAACCAGATTCAGCGATTGATAACACAGTATCAAATGAGCCAGCTGCTGAAGTACCGATTGAGGAGTCTTTTCAAGAAGAGATAGATGATGTTGGAAAAGTAGAACCCTTTGATTCTTCATCAGCTGACAGCGATGTTGAAATAAAGGAAGAAACTGTACCAATTGAAAACTCAGATCAAACTATATCTAAAGAAATAAGTGATGAGTAGATAAACGAATGAGTAAAATAAAATATGTTATTATCTTACTGAATGAAGATAATAATGACATGGAAGAGGGCTAGGTTATATCTAGTTCTCTTTTTTTTGCCTTTTTTTAAAATAAAGCTTAACAAATGAAATTTTATGTCGATTATATAACTATAAGATAGAAGCTATCGAAAAGAGATTTCAAAAAAATGTAAGGGCTTTATATTGATTTTGTGGAATTTTTATACGATATTTAATTAAAAAACGTGACATTTATGACGTAAAGTAGTATGTTTTTTGTATAAGAATAGATTAAAATTGAATAATAGGAAGTGGTGTTTTTTATGAGAAATCCAACAGTGCATACTCATATACATAAAAAGAACGCAATTTACCTTCGTTTAAGTTTAGTTGTACTTCTAGGATGGGGCTTATTCTTTTTAGGCTACCTGTTTCAACCCGTTTATGCTAATGCATTAGATGGACTAGCTAGCACCTACCGCACTACTTTTTCGTCAAAAAAGTTGGAAAAGATTGATCCTATAGTATCTATTTTTTCTTCTGATAGTACTGAAGAAGAGTTAATTGAAGAAGTAAAAGAATTAAAAAAAGAAAAACAACAAGAAGTGACTATTTTAACTTATTATGATTCTGCACAAGAAACGGATTCGAAAAAAGAACTAAATTATAAAGCTGAAACAACGAATGAAGGAGTAAAAATGACACATTTTTACCATAATGCAACTTCGGTCTCGGACACTACTTTTTCTAAACAATGGGATGTTAGCAAGAATAATTTTGACTTAGTGAGTGGCGTCCTTACGATTCAACTAACAATTGAAGAGGGGTTAAGCGTGGATACTATATTAACACAATCAAAAGGACTGGTAGATTTATTAATGACATATAATGCTGAAAAGGAAATCCAAGCTATTGAGCTTGAGATTAAAAGTGGCAAGGAACAGTACTCGTTTAAATCAGTAACAGCTGATACATTAACAAATACTAAAATGGTTTACACTAATTAAATAAATAAAAAAAATTCCGATTCTTTTATCCAAAAGAATCGGAATTTTTTTTGATGAGAACCATTCATTGGTAACCGTTTTATCAAGAAAACTATGATACAATAGGGCAAGACTAGTACACTAAATGAATCAATTAATTAGAGCAATAAGTAAAAGTAATTAGTTTTGGTTTGGTTAAGGAGGAATAAGCATGTCAGGATGGACAATAGTTGGTATAATTATAGCAATCATATGTGTTATCGTTCTTTATTTGTATCTACAAAATACACAGCTACAACGAACGCAAATTGAGATTAAACTGCCTTTCACGGGGAAAAAATTAAGTGGGGCAAAAATTGTTCATTTAAGTGATTTACACTTTCCGCGTCAAGGTGTTTCTATAAAACAGTTAATTGAAAAAGTTGCAAAAGAAGAACCAAATATGATTGCATTGACTGGTGACTTGATAGACGTACGTGGCGATTTTCCAGAAAAAGAATTGGAATCTTTTTGTAAAGCATTAGTCGAGATCGCCCCAACTTATGCTGTGACCGGAAACCATGACTTGATGTCAGGTCATTTGCAAAAGTGGGAAACGGTCCTAACCTCTGCTGGAGTAAGAGTATTGATTGATGAAGCAGATTGGCTACCAATTGGAGACGATGGAATCGTAGTTATGGGTTTGTCTGAGAAAGAAGATTTTGAGAATACGCCAAAACCTATTTTGAGAGAGGTGACCATTGAAGAATCTTTGCGTACAAAGCCGCGTATTTTATTGGCACACCATCCCGAATTGTTTGAAGAGTATTTAATGGACTTAACGCGTGTTCCAGCGCTTACGCTTAGTGGACATGCTCATGGAGGGCAAGTTAGGTTGCCTTTCTTAGGTGGCTTGTTTGCACCAGGTCAAGGGAAGTTACCTGCATTCACCAGTGGAATTTATTATGATCCCAATATGCCAGCTTATCGTATGATGGTCAGCCGAGGAATTGGGAATTCTACCTTTCCGTTTCGTTTTAACAATCGACCAGAAATGGTAGTTGTTATTTTACATTAAAAAATCGAATAATACCTAGCTGAAAAGACAGAAGTGAAGCACACAATAGTTAAGTTATTGTGCGTTTCATGTTCTGTCTTTTTTTTGATTTGTAAGTGTTTTCTTTTGAAGTTTAACCTAGGGTTGTTTAAACTAAAGATAACACAAAGTTTAGGAGGCGGATAACTATGGTAGTAAGCTTATTAGACAGAATGGCGTTAAACAACGGGTACACGATTCCTGGAATTGGATTAGGAACTAGTGGAATGACAGGAACAGAAGCTGAAGAAGCCGTTTTTTCAGCAATTATGAAAGGGTACCGATTAATTGATACAGCTTCACAGTATGATAATGAGGAAGATGTTGGTCGTGGAATCAATCGTGCAGTTAGTTCAGGTGTCTCTCGTGATGAAATTTTTCTTGTTACTAAGATCTGGAAAACAGATGCTGGGTTCGATAATGCTATCCAATCTTTTGAAGCAAGTTTAAGTCGGTTAAACCAACCGTATGTTGATTTGTTGCTGATTCACTGGCCCGATAAAGATGACGCAGTAAACTTAGATACGTGGAGAGCACTCGAAGATATTTATGAATCAGGTAGAGCGAGATCAATCGGTGTCTCTAATTTTAGTAGAGGCGATTTGTCTGAATTGTTAAAAGAAGCAAAAGTAAATCCAGCTATCAATCAGTTTGAAGTTTATCCTGGGCATCCTAACGAGGATTTAAACGACTTTTGTGATTCTGAAAATATTGTGACAATGGCTTATAGCCCTTTAAAAAGAGGGAATGTCAGTAAAGAACGCCACTTGACAACCATCGGTGAAAAATATGGTAAGACAGCTTCTCAAGTTGCTTTACGTTGGGATATTCAACGTGATGTAATCCCAATTCCAAAATCTAGTAATAAAGACCGGATGCAAGAAAATATTGAAGTATTTGATTTTATGTTATCAGATGAGGATATGAATACCATTAATAATCTAGATAAACAAAATAGAGAACGTAACCCACATGGAATGGTTCGTTTAAATCGAGAAAAAAGACAGGGTCGTAGATAAGTTTTATAAATAAAATAACTATATTTTTGAATAAACGGCGTTTTATAATATGAATTTAATCATAAACCAATGAATACAGTGCCTTTTTAAGCATTGTTTATTCATTGGTTTATTTTTTTAAAAGGACGGAGGACAAATGTTTGATAGAGATTTTTTATTAAACAATTGATTAATCATAAATTGCCTGATGTAGTGCATAATATGAAATGAAAATTTGATTAGAATTTGCTATACTGATGTTACTTAATAAACAGAGGAGTGATGTGACGAAATAATAAACAATTGTTTAGAGTTTCTCCGTCTCTTGTACAACCGCCCGAACCCCTATCTGATCCTATACCCTAATTCTAAAGGATTAAAAATACCCTGCTTTAAACCTCAAGAATTACCTAGTTAAATATCCTAAGCTCTATTTCTCTCCTTTAAAATGACCACGTATACCCACGATTTGTCTGGCAAACTTATCTGTACGATTGGTTTTTACATTTAAAGAATTACATTGATCCAATTTACACTTACCCCCATCTATTCACAATACCCCATGCCAAATTGTGATAGACGTAATCCTCTTTGCAAAAAAACTCATTTTATGAGTACATCGCAAGAATCGTCTGCAATACGAGACGATTCTTTGTTTAACAACGAAATCTGTTTAATTCGTGTCGAATGGGTAGAAATAAAAACGTGGGAGTGATCAGTACCATGAGATTATTGTTGGATTCTAGTTCATTAAGACGCTTAGAATTGATTGAATTATTAAATGCTAGTGATGAATGGTGGACTGTTGAAGAGATAGCTTTTTGCTTAAAATGTTCTGTCCGTAGTGTTAAAGCAGACATATATTACTACAATACATCCGCTCACCTTCCTATTAAACTGGTCACGTCCAATCACCATGGTGTAAAATTGATTGCACCAACTACTTTTCAAATGGAAAGTGTCTATCAAGAAATTTTAGCTAGAAATTTAAATTTTCAACTTTTAGAGTGTTTATACAATGAAACTCACTACTCTATAGAGGATTATGCTGAAAGATTATTTACTAGTACATCTTCTATTATACGCAGCATAAAACAGATTAATTTATTTCTTGACCAATATAAACTAACTGTTCAAAAAAATCCTATGGCAATAGTCGGTCCTGAGAAACAAATTCGTTACTTTTATAATATTTTTTTCTGGGAAAAATACGGAGTTAAAGTAGTTGTAACGGAACATCCTAATTTTAATGAAGTAAAACAAATTGTACATAAACTCGCAAAAAAAACGGATATAACGCTATCTGTTATTACCGAAAATAAACTCTCTCTTTATTTACTAATTAACCTCGAACGCATTAGTAATGGCTATATACTTCAAAAGTATACGCCGCCCATGATAGTAGAGAAAAATATTTTAGACAGTATAGAAGAACTTCTAAATGAATTACCATTTCATATACCTAAGCAAGAACTTTATTATATA
The DNA here is from genome assembly GCF_040274425.1 of Carnobacterium sp. Taxonomy (NCBI): domain Bacteria; kingdom Bacillati; phylum Bacillota; class Bacilli; order Lactobacillales; family Carnobacteriaceae; genus Carnobacterium; species Carnobacterium sp. The sequence continues at coordinate 5,326 of NZ_JBEMBC010000003.1, read as the reverse complement.
GGATTTTGTTTTATCAATCGATTTCTGAAGCCAAATCTTCAATCAACCCATTTATCTAAAGAATTAGTAATAATCTGCCAGCAAATCGACTTATTTTTAACTCGTTTTTCTGAAAAAAATGAGTTTGTTTTGCCGAATAAACTTGAGTTACAGCAGATTATTTTTCATCATGTTGTGTATAAAAGAGAATTTCAAGGACAGAATTATTTTTTTGCTAATCGAACAAAAAATACATTGCAGCATATAGATAAAATGTATCATTCATTTATAAAATTGGTTATTACTGAACTAGAGGATTGGACTAATGACGAATGGATTCCAAGAGAAAGTGAGAATATTAGTGAATTTTTATATTTATTGATTATCCATTGGAAAGGGTTAATAAATCAAATTATAGAGTTACAGCCTAAAATAAGTGTTTTGATTATCTCCCAGTTTGGGGAAACGCATGAACTATTTTTAGCTGAAATCTTAAAGAGCTTTTTTCCTAATGAGTTAGTATGCTATAGTCTAGCAGAGGAAAAATTTGGGAATACAAAAATACAAATTGTGGTGACCGATGCTCAAGTAGAAGAGGTAAGGAAAAAGATTGCTAAAGAAATACCGATCATCGGCATAGAGTATGCTCCAAATGAACGGAACTGGAAAAACATACAAAATATCCTATCTGATATCAAACAGGTTAAAGAGAATGACAACAACTGGTTAAATACTTATTCTCATTTCAATTAAATGGAATAATATGGTATGATAAAAGAAAAAAACGCTTGCACTTAACGTGTGAACGATTTATTAGGTGGGGTTGATAGGGTGTTAAATTTAGGAATTATTGGAACAAATTGGATCACGAATCAATTTGTTGATGCAGCAATCGCAACGCAAGAATATCAGTTAGTTGGCGTGTATTCAAGATCGCTTGAAAAAGCCAAAGCTTTTGGCGAACCTTACCATGCAACTGTTTTTGAAACAAGTTTAGAAGCCTTCGCTACAAATTCAGATATTGATGTTGTGTACGTTGCATCACCAAATAGCATGCACTATGAACAAGCCGTTACCCTAATGAAAGCAGGTAAGCATGTTATCGTAGAAAAACCTATTTTTTCTAATCCGCGTGAATGGATCGCTGCAGCTCAAGTAGCTGAAGAAAATAAAGTGTTTTTATTTGAAGCGGCTCGTCATGTTCACGAAGAAAACTTTAAAATTGTAAAAGAAGAAGTGAAATCGATTGAAAGTCTTCAAGGTGCGACCTTTGCATATATGAAGTATTCTTCTCGCTATGATGCTGTTTTAAATGGCGAAGAACCAAATATTTTCTCTTTAAACTATTCTGGTGGAGCTTTAGCCGATTTAGGTGTTTATCCGTTATATGCTGCGATTTCATGGTTTGGTATGCCGGAAAGCAGCCATTATTTCTGTACGAAAATTGCTACAGGAGTCGATGGGAAAGGAACTATCATCTTACGCTACAAAGGGTTTGATGTAACAATATTAGCCGGTAAAATTGTTAATTCTTACTTGCCAGCTGAAATTTATGGTTTAAATAAAACACTATCGATGGACAGTATTGAATCTATCACAACTATTGAAGTGATTGATCGCAAAACCAAATTGAAAGAAAGCATTGCTCAAAAAACTTCTGAGAATCCAATGATGGATGAGGCTAAAGACTTTGCAGACGTAATCAACTTCCCTGATGATGTTGCTAAACAAAAAGAATACAAAGAATGGTTGACGCTAAGTCAAGAAGTGAATCAAGTGATGACAGATTTACGTAAAGATGCCGGTATCGTTTTTGCGGCAGACGAAAAATAAAACAAAGTTAACTAAAAGGAAGCTCGAATGATTTATTCGAGTTTCCTTTTTAATTTGATGGAATAAAAAAATAACAGTAGAAAAGTTAGCTGAAACGGTATAATTTTGATATGATAGAGCATGACAGCAACAGGTACGCAAAGAAACGAGGACTAAATGATGATAGAAAACAGTTTACCCGCATTTAAACAGCATTGGGAAGCATTAGCATATAAAGAACCTTCTGCTATTCAAGAAAAAGTTTATGAACCGCTAAAAACAGGAAAAGACGTGGTGGGTATCTCACCTACAGGAACTGGTAAAACAGTAGCATATACACTTCCAACTTTAGAACAAGTTGAACCAAAAGCTGGTGTCCAAGTAGTTATTTTGACACCTTCACAAGAATTATCGATTCAAGTGGGAGAAGTAGTCCAAGAGTGGGCAAACCAACTTGGCTTAAACAGTCAGACTATTATTGGTGGTGCAAACTTAAATCGCCAGTTGGATAAACTGAAAGAAAAACCAGAAATTATTGTCGGTACTCCTGGTCGAATTTTTGAAATTTCTGAAACAAAAAAATTAAAATTGCATACAGTACAAACGGTTATTTTGGATGAAGCGGATCAATTATTGCAGCAAGAGCAATTGGCAACGGTAAGAAAACTAGTCAATAAAATGCCTGGACAACGTCAAATGGGCTTCTTTTCAGCTACTAGTAATGAACTGATGCAAGATTTGGCAAAATGGTTTAATGTAGAACCGGAATGGATCGATGCAACAGAAGATGATCAGTCTAAAGGCGAAGTCCTTCATGCGTATATTGAAACACCTACACGTAAACGGGTAGAGACACTTAGACGATTGACACATATGAAAGACTTTAGAGGGTTAGTTTTTGTAAATAATGTTGCTAACTTAACATTGGCTTTTGAGAAATTGAATTACGAAGGTATCTCTGTAGCTGTTTTACACGGTGAAAAGTATAAAACAGAGCGCAAACAAGCGTTGCAACAATTTCGTGATGGTAAAATAAAATTATTGTTAACGACGGATGTAGGCTCTAGAGGATTAGATATTCAAGACTTACCGTACGTGATTCAATATGATGTTCCACAAACGAAAGAAAGTTACATTCATCGCTCAGGTCGTACGGCACGAATGGGGAAAACAGGAACTGTTTTGACCTTGGTCAATGAACGTGAATTAAGAGAGTTCAAAAAATTGATTTCTTCATTGGAAATCAAATTGAGCCAAGTTTACTTGTATGGTGGAGAAATTGTGAAAGAGCGTCCGTTGGCTGAAGAACAGCCAGAAACATCTGAAGCAGTAAAAGTACCTGTTAAAGTGAAAAGAATTATTAAACCAACTGTTGAGACAGCTAAAAAAGAAATCATTGAACCAGTTAAGAAAAAGAAGAAACACCGTAAAAAAGTAGATAAAAATAAAGGTGCTCGTAGAAAAACAAAGAACAAAGAAATCGAATAAAGTAAAAAAGACTAGAAAAATACAGAAATGTATTTTCTAGTCTTTTTTTTATTTTCCATGAATGATTTAAAAAGCAAGCTGAAACCTTTATGGAATACCCTATTCTATAAACTATCGCTAGGTATTTTCCAACCAGCATCTAGAAATTCTTGGGAAGTAACGGGGTAAAAAATAACTGATCCATTAGCTGATTTTAAAACAAATAGACCGTCTTTTTCTATAAGTTCTAGTGTCAACAAATAGGTTTCGTCTTTGCCCTCAAGATTCGAATCAGGTGTATAAAGTTCTAACGTTAGCATAGATCCCTCAATTGTATAACCAAGGATATCACTACCACCTAAAGTTGTTCCCCATTCACCTGGAATAAAGGAGTCATCTGTTATTGCAACAGTATATTTACCGATATCAGATTGAAAAGGAACGGATTCTTTTGAATCAAAAGTAGCCCAATATCCTTTGAAATCATCAAATGTAATCACACCGTCATTTGCTTCTATAGTGGTTGATTCGAGTGGTGTGGCTACCGCAGTACTAGATTTAGAAGCAGCATGGAACTCTTTTTGCTGAGCAGAAGCACTATCAGCACTGTTTACATCTGTTGTGCCACAGCCAGTAATAACAGATCCAGCAAAAAAAAGAGTAAGGATAAGAATGGAATGTGCCCACATGGAATAATGGCCTACCTTTAACTGTTTCATCAAACTACCTCATTTCAATTTAGTCAAACTCGTTAACGTTAGTGTAACAAGATTTAGTAAAGAAACAAAGGAATATGCTAATGGACATGCTGACGATGCAAGGGCATGTAACGACTATAGGTATGCTTTTTTTTGTATGATAGCACATCCTAAAATAAAGTGGAAGCGTTATTTATGCATTAACCTTCAAAATAAGAGCAAAAAGTTGACACACGTTTTCATTTTGGTGAAAATAGGTATGTGAAGAAGAAAGTTCAACTATTGACTGAAAGACGAAATCCAAAATAGCGAGGATGAGGAATCATGCTGAAGAATGGATTGTTTATGATGACAATCGGATTTGTTGCCGTTATATTAGGTCTCACAGGTCTGGAAGAGCACCGCATACTCATTTTAGGAATCGGCATAATGCTGATTATTTTAGGTTTTGTGTTATACAACAAAGGTGAGAAGAAAGAAGACTAACTATTCAAAAGAAAAAACGTAAAACATACTGGAGGTAGCAAAATGTTGGCAGAAATACAACGAGTGAATGATGAGACAGTTGCAGAGTTTCACCGTGATTTTCCTTATCCTATAGAGGAAGTATGGACAATGTTAACGGATAATGACCATTTGGTAAAGTGGTTTAGTGAACTTAAGATACAAGAATTAGCTGAAGGTGGAAAATTGTTATTTGATATGGGAGATGGCTCTTATGAAGAAATGACAATAACTGAAGTTAAGATTCCAACAGTATGGGAGTTTACATGGGATAAAAATTTGATTCGATTTAACTTAAGTGAAAATCCAGAAGGTACTCATTTAGTGCTGAAAGAATACATGAAAGAAGTAACCGAACATACAGCTCGAGACATCGCAGGGTGGCATGTTTGTTTGGATGTGATTGGTCTATTATTAGCCAATAAACCAATCGAAGATCGACAAGATGAATGGAACAAGGTCTATCCTCAATATAAGGAACAACTAACTAAATAAAATTATGAAACCAGAGAAATCGATTATCATTTCTCTGGTTTCTTTTTGAGTGAAAGGACAGTAAACTATTTAATATATTTGAGCTAGAGGTGTTCTACTCACCATTTTAAACAAATTAATGCTAGCAAATGTCTTGTAGAGGCGTGCTACTCACCATTCTAAACAAATTAATGCTAGCAAATAGTAACTAGAGAGGTACTACTTAACAATCTAGATGAATTATTACGAGCAAATAGTAACTAGAGAGGCACTACTTAACATTCTAGATGAATTATTATGAGTAAATAGTAACTAGAGAGGCACTACTTAACAATCTAGATGAATTATTACGAGCAAATAGTAACTAGAGAGGCACTACTTAACAATCTAGA
>NZ_JBEMBC010000002.1:0-95453 GCF_040274425.1 Carnobacterium sp. | reverse complement strand
TAACAATCTAGATGAATTATTACGAGCAAAAAGTAACTAGAGAGGTACTACTTAACAATCTAGATGAATTATTGTGAGTAAATAGTAACTAGAGAGGCGCTACTTAACATTCTAGATGAATTATTACGAGCAAATAGTAACTAGAGAGGTACTATTTAACAATCTAGATGAATTATTATGAGTAAATAGTAACTAGAGAGGCACTACTTAATATTCTGAACAAATTTCCACTATGAAATATCAGCTATAGAGGCTCTATCTATCATACCAAACAAATTATTGCTAACTAATATGAAGTAGACAGTCTCTACATAATAATGCATTTAATATAGAAAACTTTTCGGTCACGAAAAGTTCCCAATCCAAAAAGAACTTAAGAATATTAATCAATTTCCTGCGTTACCTAAAAAAACTCCAGAAATTTAGCCTTCTGGAGCTTCGCTTACCAAAATTATTTGACATAATGCCGTTTCTTTATAAGTACAAGTGTTCAAATATAATGAATAAGGACTCTTTTCTTTAGGATCATTACTTTAGAAACAAAAAAAGATTGACAATAAAAGTGTGTGAAGGATATAATACAGTCAATGGTGTATTAACCGTTTCATACACGTTTTTTTATCTAATGTGTACTAATTGATTAATACAGTTGTAAGAAAACGAAATCAAAATGGAGGCTGCTATGAACGTTAATTTTAATAAACGAGATCCGCTTTACGAACAAGTCGTTCGTCATTTTAAAGAAGAAATTGCAGCAGGAAAATTACTGCCGGGTCAAGAAATGCCGTCTAGACGGGAATTGGCCAGTCAGTTGAAAATCAATCCGAACACAGCCCAGCGAGCGTATAAGGAAATGGAGGAACAAGGCTTGATTTATACAGAAAGCAATTCACCAAGTAAAATTTCAGAAAACCAGAGTGTTTTGGGAGCCGTTCAAGATGAATTGTTGGGAGAAGCCGTTTCTTCGTTTGTGTCTGCGATTCGTCCGATTCAGGTACCACTGGATAAAGTCATAGGGTTGATCAAAGAAAAATACGTCGATGAATCAGGAGGAGTAAAATGATTGAAGTAAAAGGGATTACAAAAAAATTTGGTCGGAAAAAGGTTTTGAAGGGGATTTCGTTTACAGCTAATAAAGGCGAGATCACGTGTATCATCGGCATTAATGGTGTGGGGAAAACGACTATTTTAAATGGAATCATGAATTTAACTCCAATGAATAGCGGTGAGATTCTCATTGACGGAGAGAAGATAAATAAAAAAAGTTATGAAAAGATCACGTTTATCCCGGATACAATGACAATGCTGCCTGGATTTAGGATTGAACAAGCAATGCAATTCATGCAAGATTTTTATCAATCGTGGAATCAAGGGCGTGCTGACGAATTACTAGGATTTTTCAAATTAACAAAAGAGGATAAAATATCTACCCTTTCTAAAGGAAATACGGCTAAAGTGAACTTGATGTTAGGTTTGGCTTTAGATGTAGATTATTTATTAATGGATGAACCTTTTTCAGGAATTGATATTTTTAGCCGCGAACAAATTGCCAATGTGTTTACAAGTCACTTGATTGAAGACCGCGGAGTTATCATAACGACACATGAAATCAACGATATTGAACATTTGATTGATAAAGTCGTGTTGATTGATGAAGGTATAGTATTGAGAGAATTTAACGCAGAGCAAGTTCGTGAAGAAGAGGGTAAATCTGTTGTTGATGTTATGAGAGAGGTGTTTCAGCCATGAAAAACTATTTGAAATTAATGAATTTTGAATTTAACCGTTGTGTAAAACTGTATTTTTCTTTAATTGGGTTGACTATTGTTTCACAGCTTATTGCAGTTTTTGTAGAGTCAAGAAGTTACATAAATCAATTAAATGAAGCGGTCTATCAAAATAAGATGGCAAAAGCTCAGTTTTTAAGTGAAACAGGTCAAATGAGTATGTTTTGGGTAGTTAATAATATTTGGTTTTTATTGCCTATTATCATCAGCGTCACAGCTGTGTTATTCTATAGTTTTTATATCTGGTACGTTGAGTGGATGGGGAAGAATACATTTATTTATCGGTTATTGATGCTACCAACGACCCGCATGACTGTTTTCTGGTCTAAACTATCAACAATAGCTTTGATGATTTTTGGATTGGTTTCTATTCAGCTCGTATTATTAGTTGTTGAAAGTCAATTATTAAAACTATTGATTTCAAGTGACATTCGGCTGGATCTATCTATTCAACAAATAAGTGAAATATCCTTTTATCTGTCACTTTTTATACCACAATCCTTTCTTTCTTTTATCATTTATTATGGTACTGGATTTGTATTGCTTTTCTTAGGATTCACAGCTGTATTATTTGAAAGAAGTTTCCGTTTTAAAGGGATAGTAATGGGTATAGGTTTTAGTATTGTTTTATTTCTTCTGTTTTTGTCACCTATTATTGCTAAAGATATATTTGGTTTTAATTGGCTTTATCCAGGTGAAATAATTATCACAGAAGTTATTGTAGGGTTACTTGTTATTGCATTAAGCAGTTGTATGAGTCATTACTTATTGAATAAAAAAATAACGGTCTAAAGAGGAGGCGAAGAATATGAAACGTTATGGAAAATTAGGTATCATTGTAGGATTAGCTATTCTTTCAATTGGTATTTATTATATACAACCTATTTTTGCGGCAGAGACAAGACCAGAATTTACAGTCTCAGCAAAAAGTGGTGACAAAACATTAATAGAGAATATGTCCATAGAAGGGTATTACTATGAAAATAATTTTTATGGAATAGGAACAGAAATAGAAATTGCGAATGAGGATACAACTTATTATCCAAATCAGTCTTATCTGAGTCAGCTACAAGGCAGTGTAAGCGATAATGAAAAAATGTCGCAATTACAAAAAGATTATCGAAGTTTTATGCGTGGAAAAGTACCTTCTCTAGCCAATTTTTTTGAAGATGATGCTATATTAGCTTACGCAGAAGTAACGACGAATTCCTTATCTGCTGTTACTGAAGATGCGGAATTTATTATTGAAGTGCTGGATAAAAAGACAAATGATGTGCTTTCTTTTTCAGTAGATTTCCCTAAAGCAACAGACTATTTTTCTATGTATATTGAAGACGTTCAAGTTGCCAATAATAAATTAATGGTGGTAACAAATGGTTACTCAATAAATAGCGAAAATGGACCAGACGAACAGCATTTGTATTCAATAGATTTACCAAATGAAAAAATTGAAAAAGACGAAAAAATTCAATTGGATCTAATAGATGCAAAAGACAAACAAATTCAATATGTTGAATTGTTGAACGCAGGAAATGATATCAATTCTTCAAAAACTTTGGTTTACCGTGTAACGCTTGATGTTCCACAGACAGAAATGGAAATATATGATGAAAATGAAATGGTAACTCAACCAGTGTTTGGCTTAATTGGTGTAAATATAGAAACAGGCGAACAATTTTTAATAGATGTTTCAGGTGAATTAGGTAATCCAGCTTTAGGAAATACGATAGCTATTGAAAATTCTACTTTGTATTTTTATAAAACAAATGATAAAACGCTGTCTATTTACTCTTATTCCTTAGAGCAAAAAGAATTAGTTGAGGTGGAATCAGTTGAATTAACTGCAGAACAACTAAAAGCTTTAAAAATGGACGTCGTTCTACAAGTGAATAATGGAATTGTTTTCTTTGTAGACAGTTCTAAGGTAACAGATAAAGATATACAAATTATGGCAATTGACAGTAATTCTGGGGAGCTTGTTTTTGAAGGAGCAATAGAGGAAAAGATTAATCAACCAGCTAAAAGGGATGAGCTTTATCTAAGCAAAATTTTATTTAAACAGTAAAACAGTAGAAATAGAAGAAAGGTATTTTTTCTATTAAATAAATAAATTTTTTAAAAAAAACTATTGATATCTTAAAGTAATAGTTGTAATATAAATGTAACTAAAACACAAAAGACTAGTCTTTTGTGTTTTAGTTTAAAAGCTATTTAATCGTTGATAACAGGAAGTATAAAAAATTATTTTATAAAGGAGAGCACAACTATGTGCGGTTTTGTTGGATATATTTCCAATGCAGAAAATACAATGCAAAAAACAATTGAGAACACGATTAATCAAATGAATAAAATGATTGTACATAGAGGACCAGATGAAGAAGGCTATTATAGCGATGACACGATTGCTTTAGGTTTTAGAAGATTAAGTATTATCGATATCGAAAAAGGGCACCAACCATTGTCTTATGAAGATGAACGGTATTGGATCATCTTTAACGGTGAAATCTATAATTATATAGAATTAAAAAAAGAACTAAGTGTTCAAGGGTATACGTTTAAAACGGATAGTGACACTGAAGTCATCATTGCAGCTTATTCAGCATACAAAGAAAAAGTAGTGGATAAATTAAGAGGAATGTTTGCATTTGTGATTTGGGACAATGTAGAAAAAATGTTCTTTGGAGCTCGTGATCATTTTGGAATCAAACCTTTTTATTATGCAGTAGAAAATCATGGTTTGTATGTGGCTTCTGAAAAGAAAGCTATTTTAAAAGTGGTTCAAGACCGACAACTAGATCACATGGCTTTGCAAAATTATTTAACCTTTCAATATGTTCCGGGATCAGAAACGATGCACCAATCGATTAAGGAACTACTCCCAGGCCATTTTATGACCAAAAAGCTAAATGAGACAGTGAAAACTACGAGATATTGGCAAGCTGATTTCTCACCCATTAACAAATCAGAAGAATTTTTTGCAAAAAAGATCAGAACAAGCTTATGGGATTCCGTTGAAAAACATATGAGATCGGATGTTACAGTTGGTTCCTTCTTATCAGGAGGAATTGATTCGTCAATCATTGTAGCGATGGCACGTGAATTTAATCCTAAACTCAAGACATTATCAGTTGGATTTGAAAGAGACGGATATAACGAAATCAATTTAGCTGAAGAGACAGCAGAAGAATTAAAAGTAGAAAACTTTAGTCATACGATTACAGCAGAAGAGTTTATGGCTGAATTTCCACGTTTTGTTTGGCATATGGATGATCCTTTAGCTGATCCTGCAGCTATGCCGCAATTCTTTTTGTCGGAATTAGCTCGGAAACATGTAAAAGTTGCTTTATCTGGCGAAGGAGCGGATGAATTATTTGGTGGCTATGGTATCTATAACGAACCGCATGCGTTGAGAATGTTCAACTTCACCGGTAAGTATACCAACCAAGCTATCCATCAACTAGCGCGATTAATGCCTGATGGAGTAAAAGGGAAGAGTTTTCTTCTTAGAGGAACGGTTCCTTTAGAACACCGGTACGTTGGAAATGCAAAGATTTTTGAGGAAGTTGAAAAGAAAAATTTACTAACCAATTATAATGCTAACTATCCGTTCAAGGCTGTGACTGACTCATTTTATCAGCAAACGATAGGGCGTAATCCAGTGGACCGCATGCAATTAATCGATATTAATACTTGGCTAAATGGAGATTTACTTTTAAATGCAGATAGAACTACAATGGCTCATTCATTAGAGTTGAGAACACCATTTTTAGATAAAGAAGTATTTAATATTGCTAAAGAAATACCAGCACATTTAAGGCTTGCTCACGGAACGACTAAATATATTTTAAGAAAGGCAGTAGAAGGAATTGTTCCAGAAAATGTTATTTACCGTAAAAAATTAGGTTTTCCAGTTCCCATCCGTCATTGGTTAAAAGATGAAATGTACGATTGGGCATTGACCATTATACGGGAATCTCAAACGGAACATATAGTGAATAAAGCTTATGTTGAAGATCTTTTGATTCATCATCGCATAGGTAAGATAGATTATTCACGCAAAATATGGACAGCTTTAACTTTTATGGTTTGGCACCGTATCTATGTTGAAGAATCTCAAGAATTTTTGACTGAACCTCTACGCTTTGCTGTACAGCATTAATCAAGATATAAAAATAAATAAAATCATTAAAAAAGAACCTTATTCAAACAAGGTTCTTTTTTTGATTTTCTCATTTTTGATAAAATTTAAAATAGAAAAGGGATCTTCTTTTTTACAAACACTATTTTTCTCTTTATTGATATAGGATGATCCTAGAGAGATTTGAACTCCCGACCTAACGTTTAGGAAACGTTTGCTCTATCCACCTGAGCTATAGGACCCTATGAACACAGGCTCTATTTTCTCACAGTTTAAAATAAATGTCTAGGTTTAAAATACAAATACAAATTTATTTCGATAATGAACTAGTTTAGTCGTTTTCGATTACAAGATCGGATACGGGCAATTTAAAGACACTACGATCTAATACAAAGATGTCCGTCAGTTGCTGTGCCATCTCAATAGTAGAAGAAGCGTACTTCGTTTCATCCCATTCAACTAAATATCCATAAATTCCATTAGCGACATAAGCGCCAAGAAGATTTTGTGATTTTAAAGAATATTGAGCAGTTGGGAAAAAATTCTCGATCAAAAATTGTTTTAAAACAGCAGAAAAATACAATTGAAAGTTTAGAAAACCGACAGAATGAATGGCTAAATGAAAAAAATTACGGTGTTCAGAGATAAAAATAAAGAGGGCATCTGATAAAGGAGTGGTTTTTAAGTTAGAATAACAGATACCTTGGTAGTTATCTTCCAACATGATCGTTAGATGTTCTAAAAAGTGATCTTGTATTTCTTTTAAAATATCTTCTTTATACGCATAATGCTTATAAAACGTCCCTCTATTGACACCAGCTTTATTGACAATTTCAGTAATTGAAATTGTCTTAAAATCGCGTTCATTTAATAAAGTAATAAACGTTTCAGATATAGCCTTCTTACTACGCAGAATGCGAATATCGACTACTTCTTTTTGTGGCATAAAGTTTCCTCCTGAAATTAAGGTAATGCTTATTTATCTACGCATAAAAACTGATATTTAAATAGTTGTATGTACAATTATCAGTATACAGTAAAACAAGCTAGAAAGGACAAAGCAGTAGAATTAATAAGTGAACAATTGGTGACATATCAACAATTTGTCACCAATTGTTCAAGAATTTCCTAGTGAAAATAGCGATATAGTGCCTAAATAAAAAAATTGAACGATTCAAAAGAGGGCAGTTGTTAAATGGATAAAAAAAGTACATAAAAATAAAAAAACATGTGATATAATAAGGTTGACTAAACAAATCGTTTATTATTTTTGAGGAGTGAGAAGTTAAGGATGGGTATAAGGGATCTAGTAAAAAAATGGATTGGAAATCACAATGATGAAGTAGGTTCAACAGACGTTGCAGTTTTGGAAAGAAGTGAAAACGTTTTTTTTGCTGCCGATGAAGAAAGTAATCAACCAATAAATTATGAAGTTTATTACAATATGATCAAACAAGAAGTCGAATTGACTAGTACTGTTTTATCGTCTCAATATGATGGAGCATTAACTAGCGATGTCGTAAAAGTAGAAATAGATGGGATTCCGGTTTTTATTGAACGTAACGAGTTGGAATTTAAAGCTCATCAACTGCCATTAATGCGTTATGTAGGTGAAAAAATCCAGTTTCAACTCATTAGTATAAATGAAAAAGAAGGTTGGATGCTGGGGTCAGCAAAAAAAATAAAAGAAAAAGAATTTGATCTACTACATAAAGAATTAAAAGCAGGGAAAATATTCGAAGCTGAATTAACAAAGAACTTACGTTATGGAGCTTACTTATTGATTGGGAATACTTCTGTTCAGATGCTCAATAAAGATTTCGCTGAAGACCATACAACGATTGGCGATGTATTAACTATAGGAGATACTATCAAAGTACGGTTTAATCGTATTACTGAAAATAAAAATTTGAGGGTAGAACCTATTGTAAAATACAAAAATGAAGCTTCCGTATCTTTAGCGGATATGGAACCCAATCAAGTTGTATTAGGGGCTGTCAGAAGTATCAAAAAATGGGGTGTCTTTGTAAGAATTGCACCGAATTTAGATGCACTGTGCTCTATTCCGACGCATTTAGAAATAAAAGAAGGCGATACAGTTTCATTCAGAATCACACAAGTCTTAAAAGAAGAAAGACGGGTCCGAGGAAAAATTGTTCGACTGGTAAAAAAAGATTAACTAAAAAGCAGTAGAGATAGACAAAAAAACGACTAGGCAATTGCCTAGTCGTTTTTTTGTCTATCTCTAGATTAGTTCATACATTAAGCCCAATCACCATTACGGAAAACGGGAACAGTGCTACCATCTTTGCGGATACCATCCACATCCATTTTGTCAGAACCAATCATGAAGTCAACATGAATCGTTGAACGATTTAAGCCGGCAGCTTTTAATTCTTCTTCTGACATTTCTGTCCCACCAATCAAACTAAAGGCGTAAGCAGATCCTAAAGCCAAATGGTTTGAGGCATTTTCATCGAATAAAGTATTGAAAAATACGATACCTGATTGAGAAATAGGAGAAGGATCAGGAACTAAAGCTACTTCACCTAAGCGTGCAGAACCTTCGTCTGTCGCAACTAAATTTTTCAAGACCTCTTCGCCTTGTTCAGCAGTAACATTTACCACTTTACCATCTTTAAATGTAAATTCCATGTTTAAAATCGTGTTTCCAGAATAACTCAATGGCTTAGTGCTGCGAACCACACCGTCAACGCGATTAGCGTCAGGAGCAGTAAAGACTTCTTCAGTGGGCATATTCGCCATGAAACGTTCGCCACGAACGTTATCACTACCGGCACCTTCCCAACGGTGTCCTTCAGGTAAACCAACCGTTAAATCAGTACCAGGAGCTGTGTAGTGCAACGCTACAAATTGTTCTTTGTTTAATTCTTCAGCTTTTTCATTTAATGTTACATCTTTTTTAGCCCAAGTTTCAACAGGATCGGCATCGTAAAGGCTAACACCTTTGAAGATAGCATCCCATAATGCATCAACTTGTTCTTCTTCAGTTGGCAAATCAGGGAAGACTTTAGCTGCCCATTTAGCACCAGCAGCTGCAGCAACAGTCCAGCTCACTTTATTTGCTTGAGTTGCTTTGCGTTGTTCACTTAAGGCTTTTCCAGCTGCAGATTGATAAGCAGCGATTTTATCGCTATCTACACCAGATAATGCATCTGGATCTGAAGAACGAACGCTGATACGGCTAGCTCCCTTAGCAATTTGATCTAATGATTCATCGATTTTATATTGTGGAATAGCAGTTAAACGATCTTGAGGTGTTCCGATAAACTGTTCGCGGTTCACGACATCATCAGCCCATTTTACAATAACTTCTGTAGCGCCTAGAGCATAAGCTTCTTTGGTAATTAAACGAGCTAAGGGTGCTTGGTCTACATCGATTTGCAAGACGACCGTGTGTCCTTCTGTCACATTTATACCCGATTTAACGAGCAAATGAGCGTATTTTTGTAAATTTTCTTCAAAGTTTGGCAATACCATATTTTTTCCTCCTAATAATACGAAATGAGGTTGGAACAAAAGGAACTAAAAGTAAACAAACATTCTTCTAGCTAGTCAGGTTTCAAACTCTTACTAGATAATAATAGCATACGAAAGAAAGAGAAACAATTTCGTGAAAAAAACTTTTTTTGGAATGGAAAACAAAAATAAATTGACAATAGATAACCATCGTGATTCTATCGTTTTTTTAAAGTGAATAAATAACTATACCAATCTAATAGAGCGAACGTATAATGCACAAGTGTTTGTTTTTGCAGGACAAAAGAGTTCTCTTTTAATCACAATAGTGATAGAATAAATTAAGGGTTATTGGAGAGAGAATCCGAATAAGACAGGTACAGTATTGTTTTTAATCACAAGTATAAGAATGATGCTGTTTGACACTGAACTCAATTTCTAGATGAGGTTGGTCAGTTAGTTATAAAAGAGAAGTCAAAAACTGTTGGTTGCAGATTACGAAACATTCGGAAATAGTTTATAATGTCCCCTAGTTATTGGTAAATGATGCAAAAGAGGTGAACTGAGATGGCTAGAAAGAAAACAATTTTAAAATCACAAATTCTTGAAACAGCATATCAAGTTGTTAAAACAGAAGGATTTGAAGGTTTTACGGCACGCAACATTGCTAAAAAAATGGATTGCTCAACGCAGCCTATATATCTAGAATTTAAAAACATGGACGATTTAAAACAAGAACTCGTTGTGAAAATTAAAAACTATATCGATGAGTCCATTTATACAAAAGAACGCAAAGAAGATTCATTGCTCAATATGTGTTTGAACTATGTCTATTTTGCAAAAGAGGAACCTGTTTTTTTCAAAGCACTTTTCTTTGAGTCACAACTAGATACGGATCAAATGCATGCCATTTCATTGGATATGATGATGGAAGTCTTTAATCAAAATGAAGGAACTAAAGATTTGTCTAAAGCTGAAAAAATGAAACTATTTAAAAATATTTGGATTACAGTTCATGGCACAGCTGTTTTAATTGCACAAGGCTTCTTGAAGTTCCACGAAAAAGACGTAACTGATTATATCAATCAAGTATTAGTACAATATGTTCCAAATTATACAGCATAAAAAAACTTCCTTGTCATTACGGCGAGGAAGTTTTTTTATGCTATTCGTCAAATAATATTTATAGTTTAAAATAAATTTCTTTTTGAATGTTTTACATGGCTACAAACAACCTCTATTCTTTCAGAAATTTCAACTAAGCTTATTTATTAGTTATCAATATTAAAAATGATAAACTCTTTTTTAAGAAAGAGACTCGGCTTTTTCCACTAATGCTTTAGCAAAAGCTTTTAGATGTTTGATATCTTCTTCATTAGCATCTAAGTCAACTTTGACACTTTCAGCACCTTCTACTGCACCGATTGAAGCTAACTTGTCGGAAAAATCATCTACTGATTGGCAAAATTTATCATAAAAGTGATCTCCTGATCCAAAAGCACCAAAAATTTTGCCCGTTAAATCAATTTCACTCAGTTCTTCATAAAAATCTACGAATTCATCTGGTAAATTCGCATCATTTCCATAAGTGTACGTACCGATGATACAGATATCGACATCCAATAAATCTTCTGGTTCAGCTTGCATGCATTCAACTGTTTCAACATCCACACCTAAATCTTTTAACGCTTCGTCTACAATATCTGCGCACTCTGCTGTGTTACCGGTTAAACTTGCAAAGACAATCAAAGCTTTGGTCATTTATCTATCATCCTTTTCTACACGTGTGTATTTCCTTAACAGAGTATACCAAAGGTAAGGCAAGTTCTGCAATAAAAGAAACAACTGCACTTATTAAAGAGCGGATTAATTACGCATTAATTTTTCGTAAAGAGTCAATGTTTCACTATAAAAACGATCAAGAGAAAACTGATTAGAGGCCAATTGATAGAGTCGCTCGCCTTTAGATTCTAAGGTATGATTTTCCCACTCATCGTAGGCTTCATTTAGAGCAGTTGTTAACGACTCTACGGAATCGGCAGGAATACACCAACCATAACTCTCATCTGGTACTAAAAGAGAAACGTCACCAACATCTGTAGCAATAAAAGGCACTTTATGGTTCGCCGATTCAAGGAGAACCATCGGAAAACCCTCATTGGAAGAGGTTAAGACTGTGATATCCGATTTAGTAATGGCTTCATCTACTTGTGGTTTATTTAAAAAGCCTAAAAAGTGAACATTTTCCTGCATACCTAACTGCTGGACCTTTTTTTCAAGAGGGACTCTTAATTCTCCATCGCCAACTAAGTTTAAAGAAAAATTAGTGAAGTCAGCAGCATATAGGCTGTCTAATAGTCGTTCATGCCCTTTAATTGGATGCAAGCGAGCAACGCAAGTCAAAGTGAACTTGTCATTCATCATTGGCGGATTAGTTCTATCCGAGTTGAACTGAATCCCATTATAAATAATCGTTAGTTTGTTTTTATTGATGCCTAATTTAAGCAAAGGGGCCATTAAACTGTCCGTTACTACAATCAAGTGATCCGCTTTTTTTAAACTGGCCAGATTAAATTTAGTGAATAACGTTCCTTTGATGCCTCTGTTCATAAAATCAAGTGTAGGATCACTATGTACCGTGATGAGCCACTGTGCAGCAACTTTTTTATGAATCGTAGAAAAAATAAAGTTCGCACGCGCACCATGGGTATGTACGATATCAAAAGACTGGTTAGTAATGAACTGAGTCAAACGTTTCAAAATAGATAAATCATAACGTGATTGTTGTTCAAGAACGTGTACAACGATCCCTAACTTTTTAGCTTCATCCGCAATAATGCCATTTTCTAGAACGAGCAACTCAGCCGTTGTTGGATCAAATTGAGAAAGCAGGGAGAGGATGTGATTTTTTCCGCCACCATCTTCTAAGCCCGCATTGATGTGTAATACTTTCATATTTGTCTGACCTCATTTGTATGTGATTTTTATTAAAAATTTTGCAAAAAAAACTGAACAGATCTGTTCAGTTTTTTGGACTATTTTTTGGAAAATTGTTTCTTTTCATTTCTTACTTCGCGTAAGAAGTGAGGCAAAGCCATCATCCGTTTCAAACGATAGGGTTGTTTAATTAAACGATACAACCACTCCATATTCAATTGAATAAAGAATTTTGGAGCACGTTTTGATTTTCCAGAAAGAACGTCAAAGCTACCGCCTACACCCATTAATAACCCTTTCGAAGCGGTAGTCATATAGTGCTGGATCCATTGCTCTTGTTTTGGATAACCCAACGCAACAAAGACCATATCTGGTTGCGTATCTTGAACGGATTTAATAATCGAAGCATCTGAAAAATCAAAGTAACCATTTCTGGCACCTACTAAATTGATTGAAGGGTAGCGTTCACGAACGGTTTTAACGGTATTTTGTAAAACCTCTTCTTGGGCGCCTAACAAGTAAACCCGGCTGCCTTGTTTATTAGCTTCTTCAAGCAAAGCCAACATTAAATCGTATCCTGCAACTCGTTCTACAATTGGAGTTCCTAATATTTCAGATCCTTTTATAATGCCGATTCCGTCAGCAATAATGTAGTCCGCTTCTTTCATTAATGACATATAAGCGGAATCTTTTTTTGCATACATCACAATTTCTGGATTCGCGGTCACCACAAAAGATTTTTGCTTGTGGTTGACCCGATCCATTAACTCTTCGAGGAAAGTTTCTTTTGTTTTATTGTCAAAAGAAACTCCTAATACAGATACTTTTTTATGCTCCATAATCGCCAACCATCCTTAAACCCTTTTACTAATATAGACATTTCATTTATCATACCATTGAACTAGAGGAGAGATAAAGCAAAGCTTTATTATTTTTTTATTAAATAGAATTATTTTGAGTGCATCAAGAAAACTTTGGGCACTTTTGAATGGAACCGAACCAATTCTTTACTAGTAGGGTGAATCAAAGCTAATGTAGTGGCATGCAAACCTAAACGTTTTAAAGGGTTAGAAGTTGCGCCATATTTCTTATCTCCTGCAACGGGGTGATCAAGTGTTTCCATATGAACACGAATTTGGTTTTTTCGTCCAGTTTCCAAACGTGCTTCTAATAATGTGAAATCATCATTGTTCCGGATTTTTTTGTAATGGGTAATGGCTAATTTTCCGCCGTTATCATAAGTAGCTGAATGAACTTTCATCGCTTTGCTTTCTGTTAACCACGTTTTAATCGTGCCTTCATCTTCAGAAACGATGCCTTCAACTAAAACGGTGTAGATACGTTCTTTAACAATGTCTTTCCAGTTTTCTTGCATCTCTTGTTTGACCTGTTCTGTTTTTGCAAAAACCATCACACCTGAAGTATCACGGTCTAAGCGATGAACCACGTATATACGGTTATTGTGATTCTCTTGTTTGACATAGTTGATCAATTGACGATGTGCCGTTAATTCTTGCGCAAATTTAGCAGCAATGGACAATAAACCGGCTTCTTTATCTATAACGATAATCGCGTCGTCTTCATACAAAATAGTCATTCCAACCAAAGCTGTCTCTTTTATCGCTGCTTTATTGGATTGAATCGCGACAACTTGATTAGGAAGCAAAGGGTGATTGTGTTTTTTTATTACTTTTCCATCCACCGTCACTTGGCCTCTGGTTAAAATCGATTTGACTGAATTACGACTTGTATGACTCATGATGCTTAATAGAAAAGGCAGTAGTTCTATTGGTTCAGTTACCGTATATAGTTGATTATTGGTATTTTTTTTAGGGGTATAAGTTGTTTTTTTATTCATTAAAAACCACTCGCTCTCATTAATTGTTCTATAGTAAAGTATAACGGAAAACGGGATAAAAATAACCCTAAAGTAAGAATTTTTCAAATAGAAAGCCTTTTAAAGTCTAATTCAAGCTAAAAGTAAGAATTGAAACCATTTATTTATGAGAGAAAAGGCATACATTTTAATCAATCAGAAGAATGGTTCACAATTTCAAGAAATAAGCTTATAATGAATAGAAGAGTAAAAGCAAACTCATATGAATGACTAAATAGAAAAGAGGAACGAAATTGATTACACTAAAATCACAACGTGAAATTGATGCAATGGATGAATCTGGTGCTTTGTTGGCGAATGTCCATGTAGCCTTAAGAGACTTTATTAAACCAGGTATTACAAGCTGGGAAATCAACGAATTTGCACACAACTATATTGAAGAACACGGAGCTATCCCAGAACAAATCGGCTTTGAAGGATATGAATATGCAACCTGTGTCAGCGTGAATGATGAAATTTGTCATGGCTTCCCAAGCAAAAAAGAAATTTTGAAAAATGGGGACTTGATCAAAGTTGATATGGTTGTTAATTTAAAAGGAGCTATGTCTGATTCTTGCTGGAGCTACATCGTCGGTGAAGGAACTCCTGAAACGGAAAAATTGATGGAAGTAACGAAAAAAGCTCTTTACCTAGGTATTGAACAAGCGCAAGTTGGAAATCGTATTGGCGATATCGGACATGCTATCCAAACGTACGTTGAAGCAGAAGGTTTTTCTGTGGTTCGCGAATTTGTTGGACACGGAATCGGACCCACTATGCATGAAGCACCATCTGTACCACATTATGGGGAAGCTGGAAAAGGTCTTCGCTTAAAAGAAGGTATGGTGATCACGATTGAACCTATGGTCAATACTGGAACATGGAAATCTAAAATGGATGATAACGGTTGGACTGCCCGCACAAAAGACGGCGGATTAAGTTGTCAATTCGAACATACATTAGCGATCACAAAAGATGGTCCAAAAATTTTGACTGAACAAAAAGACTGATTTAGACAATTATTAAATTTCAGAAAACGAGATAGCCTACTAGTGAAATGGTGAGGTTGTCTCGTTTTCTTGCTTCTTTTGATGGTATACTAATAATGAGGAAATAAAACAGTTAAAAGGAGATAAGAAAATAATGAAAGAAAGGGTACTATATGCGGATATTCTTCGCGTAGCAGCTACATTTTTAGTGATTACGATTCACATTGTCTCACGCGATTTTGGTTTGTATGCAATCGATTCGTACCAGTGGCAAGTATTAAATATTTACGACAGCTTTGCTCGGATGAGTGTACCAATTTTCTTCATGCTAAGTGGAATCTTTTTTTTAGATCCAAATAGAGCGTTTTCGATTAAGAAACTCTATAAAAAAAATATTTTCCGCTTAGTAACGACGTTTATCTTTTGGTCAGCATTGTATGCAGTCTTTTTCACTTGGAATGACTATCGAACATTCAATGCAGAAGTGTGGGGCGTGATCGTTGAAGCATTTAAGGAAGGGCATTTTCATTTATGGTTTCTTTTTCGGATGATTGAGATTTATGTAATGATTCCTTTTTTAAGAAAAATTGCAGAAGAGAAAAAGATCATTCTCTACCTAATCGCATTTTGTTGGTATATCGGTATTATCTTGCCTTCCTATTATGAATTTCCTGTTAGTTCAACGGTTACCTTTGCTGAAAGAGGCATTAATTTAGACATTACTTTTGGGTATGTTGGTTATTTTTTTGCCGGCTATTACCTGGCTCATTATGACTTGAAAAAATGGATGAAAGTTGGGATCTACCTTTTGGGAGTGGCAGGATTAATAAGCACGATTGTAATAACAAGTATAGAGTCACTAAAACAAGGTGAACATTATGATCTGCCATATCAATATTTGACACCAAATGTCTTTTTTATGAGTACAGCTGTCTTTTTATTAGCGAAAGAAAAATTACATTCCAAGAGTGTTTCAAACTTGTTTAAGCGTGTCCTCACAGAGTTTTCAACCTACTCATTTGGTATCTATTTAATTCATGTATTGCTTATCTTTCTTGTATGGAAAACAGGAGTAACCACACTTTTTATGACTCCGGTTTTATCTGTGCCAATTTTGACTACTGTGATTTTTTGTATCAGTTACATTTGTGTGAAAGGGATGGCACAGTTGCCGATTATAAAACGATTTATTTGATAAGTTGTTTTTTATAAAAGGAATTGTTTTATTTTATTCAATCAAGTAGGTATAATGAGGTTTGGTTTCGAAAAAGGGGTTTAAAGACGTTGGCAAATAGTCAGTTAAGTAAGATAGAATCGAAGAAAGAAGAAACAGTAAAGGTAGTAAAAAAATTTAGTGTCATCCTTATTCAAAAATATAGGGAAGCTGAAGTGTGGAATTCAGGAGCTATTATTAGTTACTATTTTTTATTATCCATTTTCCCCGTTATGGTTGTAATTGGCAATGTATTGCCATACTTGCATCTAGATGCCGCAGAACTATTACCTTATATAGAAAATGTTGTCCCAACTTACTTTTTTAATCAATTAGAGAACTTGTTGATGAATTGGTTTAGTCAAAGCAGTGGGGGTATTTTATCCATTGCCGTAATTGGAGCACTTTGGTCAGCCAGTCGAGGAATGAATGCAATGCAAGTAAGTATGAATAAAGCTTATGGTGTAGAGCCTAGAAGAAATATTGTGATCATTCGTTTGTTTTCGCTAATTTTAACGACGCTAATGATTTTGTGTATTATGGTACTGGTCATTGTTTTCGGATTTGGTCAATTGATACTGGAATACATTACTCCAGTATTTGAATTGCCTTTAATGATTAGTGAGGCTTTTCAAAGTTTAAGGTGGCCCGTAACGGTGAGTGTCCTATTTGTTATTTTTTGTGTGTTGTATTACTTTGTTCCACATGCAAAAGTAACCTTAAAAAGTGTTCTTCCTGGAGCAGCAATTTCAACTATTGGTTGGATGTTGGTTTCCCAAGTATTTGCTATTTACGTAGAATACTTTGCTTTTGGTGCAAAAACGTATGGAACGATTGGAACATTCATGATCATGTTGATCTGGCTACAGGTTATTGGGGCACTGATGACTGCAGGCGCAGTAATTAACGCAGCTATTGATGTTTATCAAAATGGGTCTATCAATGAGCCAACGCCATTTCGTACAAGAAAATATATTCGATCTAAAATAAAGATTTTTTCTAACAAAAAATATGTCATAAAAAAATAATTTCATATTAACTTTTGTAATTCACTCTTCCATAGAAGAGTGAAATTTTTTTTTAGATCACTTTTACGAGGAATCATCCTTGACGGAAAAGTGGAGTCTTTACTTTGTGTCACTCTTTCAAGCAGAGCGATTACACGAAAGAGTAGAGGCAATTTTCCTCTTCACTGTTTCATGGAAGGTCACTGCACGAAAGAGTGACGGTTCATGCCGATAGAAGTAGTCAAAAAAAGCTCATTCTCATTTCTGATGACATAAATCATCAAAAATGGGATGAGCTTTTTGAATAAGACACTTATCTAGCTTTTTTTTATTCGTATCCGTTAGGGTTCGTTTCTTGCCATTTCCAAGAATCACGACACATATCTTCCAGTGTGTGTTCAGCTTTCCAGCCAAGTTCTGTAGCAGCTTTTGAAGCATCTGAATAGCACGTAGCGATGTCGCCAGGACGTCTATCAGTAATGGTATAAGGAACTTTTTTGCCTGTAGCCTTTTCGAAATTGGTTACGACATCTAGTACGCTGTAACCAATGCCAGTTCCAAGGTTGTAAGCTTCGATGCCTTCAGTAGAGAGAACTTTCTCAACAGCTTTTAAATGGCCTTTAGCCAAATCAACTACATGGATGTAATCACGCACGCCTGTACCATCTGCAGTATCATAGTCGCCACCAAATACACTTAATTGATCCCGTTTACCGACAGCAACCTGAGTGATGTAAGGCATTAGGTTATTTGGAATCCCATTTGGATCTTCTCCAATTCGTCCGCTCTCGTGAGCTCCAATAGGGTTGAAGTAACGAAGCAGCGCAATACTCCAAGAAGGATCCGAAACATAAACATCTTGTAAGATTTGTTCAATCATCATTTTAGTCGTGCCATATGGATTTGTTGTGCTTAAAGGCAAGTCTTCTGTTAACGGAGAAATATTGTTCATCCCGTAAACTGTTGCAGAAGAACTGAAAACCATTTTTTTAACATTATAAGTTTCCATCAACTCAGCTAAAACAAAAGTGCTGGTTAAGTTATTGTGGTAATATTTTAACGGTTCGCTAACGGATTCGCCTACAGCTTTGTAGCCCGCAAAGTGGATAACAGCTTCAATGTCATGAAGTTTGAAAACCGCTTCTAACTCTGTTTTATTTAATACGTCTACTTCATAAAAAGAAAACGATTTTCCAGTAATTTCTTTAATTCGGTTTAACACTTCAGGTTTGCTGTTTGAAAAATTATCCACGATGACAACATCGTGACCAGCATTCAATAATTCTACAGTTGTATGGCTGCCGATATAACCAGCGCCACCAGTTACTAAAATGGCCATAATATCCCTCTTTTTTTTCGAATTTTAATTTCAATAGTTCTATCCAACAAGGTTAAGTCTACTCATTGAAAGAAAATATGTCAACGCAAACCAAGTTAAAATTTGGTAAAGATTACAATGAAAACGGAGAACAGACTTTAGAAAACTGTAATGTTTCAGTTAATTGATTATGCTATAATAGGCAAGTCATTGTGTCAGTAAAATGAAAGGGGTATAAAATGAAGAAAGTATCAATTATTATGCCTATATATAATGTTGCCGAGCAATTGGAAAAAGCAATCCAGTGTGCGCTGAATCAAACGTATAAAAATATTGAAATTATTTTAGTGAATGATGGATCAACCGATGCGTCTGGAGAAATATGCGACCGATATCAGTCAAAAGACCCACGTATAACTGTCATTCATCAAAAAAATACCGGTTCAGGTTTTGCTAGAAATGCTGGATTGGATAGAGCTACTGGTGAGTACATCTATTTTGCGGATCCAGATGATTATTTTGAAGCTAATTTAATTGAAGAAACCGTTGCAAAAGCAATTGAATCAAATGCTGATGTGGTGGTCTGTGGGTACTATGATGAAAGAGTAGATAAAGAAGGCCATATTACGAAAATAGAAAAAAAACCTGAGTTAAATGGACTTTTAACAAAAGAAGCCTTTAGAGACCAATTTAGAAAACACTATTCTTTATCTCCTTATGCTTTATGGAATAAATTATACAAACACGATTTTTTAAAGCAACACAACTGTCGATTCACGAATCAAAAAGTGGGGCAAGATGCCTTGTTTAATCAACAAGTAGGAATGAATATCCAAACTATTTATTACCATCAAAAAGCCTATTATCATTATGTCTTTCGAGAAGGTTCGGCTGTTAATCGCTACCGTAAAGAACGCTTTTTTTATGAATACACAATTGCCAGTGGCTTTGAAACCTGGATGGTGTATTGGGGTAAGGAAAAAGAGTACCGTGATCTAGTGAATCAACAATATTGGGGTGCGCTTTATTTAGAATTGAGTAACTTAGCTTGGGAAGATTGCCCATTAACTAAGGTTGATAAAATAGAACGAATCGAAGAACTAATGGATGATTTGAAGATTAACCAAGCCATTTCCGAAATTGAGACAGAAAAAGAAAAGAACTCGTTTGTTAAAATATTAATTCTACTGTTGAGAAACGAAAAATATTCTGGTGCATTAAAGTTGATGCAGTTGAGAGTAACAGTAGGAAAGAAATTTCAGAAGAGCTTTAACGTGATTAAAAAGAAATTTGGTTAATTATTAATGAATAAAGGAGTTGATAAGTATGGGAATGGCTGATGAGTTTAAAAAAGGTATTTTTTATAGTGCACTAGGGAAATACTCCAACGTTGTGATCCAGCTGTTGGTTACTGCGGTACTATCAAGAATATTAACTCCAGAAGAGTATGGAATAGTCGCAGTCGTGAATGTCTTTTTGATATTTTTCCAAATGTTAGCTGATTTTGGAATCGGCCCAGCAATCATTCAAAATAAAACATTGTCGAAACAGGAAATCAATAGTATTTTTGGGTTTTCACTCTACTTAGCTTTATTCTTAGGAATAGTTTTTGTCTTTCTAGGTTACCCAATCAGTGCTTTTTACAACAACGAAGTATATAAACCCATCAGTATGGTATTAGCCATTTGCGTGTTCTTTTATGGCATTTTAGTTGTTCCTCAATCGATGTTGTTAAGAGAGAAGAAGTTCAGTACGGTAAACATTGTGACTGTGATGGCCAATATTGCATCAGGTGTGGTGTCAATTGTGTTAGCTGTTAATGGTTTTAGCTATTATTCGTTGATCATTAGCAATACAGTAAAAGCAGCATTATTGTTTATTGTTTTTTATTTCAAAACAAATTTAACATTTCGTTTAAAAATCGACAAAAAGCCTATGGAAAAGATTTTTAGTTTTTCAAAGAACCAGTTTTTATTTAATTTTATTAATTACTTTTCGAGAAATTTAGATAGCATGTTGATTGGACGCTATTTTTCAGCGAGTTCTTTAGCTTTTTATGATAAAGCGTATCAAGTATCTCTCTACCCCAATCAAATTTTGACTAATGTGATTTCTCCAGTTATTCAACCGATCATGTCGGATTATGAAACGAATTTAGAAAAAATCAAATCCGTGTATTTAAAAATTACAACTATTTTAGCAACTATTGGATTACCATTATCAGTATTTTTATTCTTCAATTCTAGTGATATCGTGCTGTTTTTATTTGGTGATCAATGGGGCGGTAGTGTGGCAACCTTTCAGATATTAGCGGTCTCTGTTTGGATACAAATGATTTTAAGTAGTACGGGCTCCATTTTTCAATCGGCTAATCGAACCGATTTGTTATTGCTTTCGGGGATTTTGTCC
This sequence comes from Carnobacterium sp., assembly GCF_040274425.1. Classification (NCBI taxonomy): domain Bacteria; kingdom Bacillati; phylum Bacillota; class Bacilli; order Lactobacillales; family Carnobacteriaceae; genus Carnobacterium; species Carnobacterium sp. Next base: position 74,299 of record NZ_JBEMBC010000002.1, on the reverse strand, counting down.
GCAGTAGTTACTGTGTCAGCTATTTTAGCAGGAATCGCGGCTGGCAGAATTGAGTATGTGGCTTTGATGGTTATTATGGCGTTTGCAGTAAACTTTATCCAAACAAATTATTTGTTAATGTACCGTTTATTCAACTCGAACTTTATTGAGGTTGGAAAAGCGTTAGTAAAACCCGCTATCATGGCCATAATCCAAGTTGTATTTTTTGTTATCATTCCGCGCTTTCCATTTTCAAGTTTTGTTAATCTTATGATCAATGGGATCGCATTTGTGATTCTATTTATTATAGGGCTGATTCTTACAGGACAAATGAAATTATTAAAAGAAGTCATTAAGAAAAAGTAAAGTAGTTTGAAAGGAAGAATAAAGTGCAGATAACGCCCTTAGTTTCAGTAATTGTGCCTGTGTACAATGTGGAAATGTATATTGAAGAATGTTTAGATTCTATTGTAAAACAAACCTACCAAGAACTGCAGATTATTGTCGTTGATGATGGGAGTACAGATATAAGCAATCAAAAAGTGAAACCCTACCTATCAGACAGCAGAGTTCAGTTTATTGAACAAGCGAATAAAGGACTTTCAGGAGCACGAAATACGGGACTAAAAGCAGCAAATGGGAAATATGTACTATTTGTTGATTCAGATGATTATTTAGAAACAAATGCTATCAAAGAATTGGTTTACTTAATGGAAAAAAATCAAGCAGACCTTATCCGATTTAATGGTAGAGCATTTTTAGATGAATTGAATGAACCAATTGAGCAAAATAATTATGATTTTAGTCATAGGCTAGAAGAAGAAATACTTTATACACAAAACCTTTTCGAAGTGAACCGACGAACATTTGCATCTCCTGTATATCTTTATATGGTGAAGAGAGAAGTCATAGAAAAAAACACTCTTTCTTTCTATGAAGGAATCTTGCATGAAGATGAGCTGTTTACTACTCAAATCTTTTTAAATAGTCACTCAATGATCTATGCAAATGAGTTTCATTATAATAGAAGATACCGTGAAAATTCGATCATGACCAATCAAAGTCAAGAGAGATTAAAAAGAACAGTTGATTCATATATCGTCATTTATAAAGAATTAGAAAAATTGTATTTGGACAAAAAGTATTCTAAAGAACAAAAAAAATTAATTAAAAGACAAATGCTGTCGATTTATTCAGGACTGTTGAATAGTAAGCTAAATAAAAATGAAAAAAAGGATACCATTAAAGAACTTAAAAATATCAGCATGATAGACAAAGCGTATATTAGTATGCAACGACAAGTAGCAAGTCATTTAATAAAAAAATAAAAATAGTCTAATCGTAGGAGGTTAATCTTATGAAAAAAATAAAAGTACTAACCATTTTTGGAACTAGGCCAGAAGCTATAAAAATGGCTCCTGTAGTAAAAGAGCTTAATAGGCAGTCTGACCGGTTTGAATCTCTTGTAGCTGTAACAGCACAGCATCGTGAAATGTTAGATCAAGTATTGCAGACATTTGATATTTCTCCAGACTATGATTTAAACATTATGAAGGAAAATCAAACATTGTCTGAGATCACATCGAATGTACTGATTGGTTTAGACAAAGTGATGAAAGAAGCTAAACCAGATATTGTTTTAGTCCACGGAGACACGACTACTACTTTTGCTGCGAGTATATCTGCGTACTACAACCAAATTAAAGTAGGGCATGTAGAAGCTGGATTGAGGACTTGGGATAAATACGCTCCTTTTCCCGAAGAAGTGAACCGTCAATTAACCGATGTCATTGCAGACATTTATTTTGCTCCTACAACTGAAAGCAAACAGAACTTATTAAAAGAAAATCACCCTGAAGAAAAGATATTCGTTACTGGAAATACAGCGATTGATGCGTTAAAACAAACGATAAAAAAAGACTATCATCATAATGTCTTAGAAAATATCAATCCGAAAAGCAAACTTGTTTTAGTGACGATGCACCGTCGTGAAAATCAAGGAAAGCCAATGGAAAGAGTGTTTAAAGCGATACGCCAAGTGGTCGATCAACAGGAAGAGGTTGAGATCATTTATCCGGTTCACTTAAATCCTGTTGTTCAAAAAATGGCTGAACAAGTTTTAGGGAATCATCCTAGGATTCATTTAATTGCTCCACTTGAAGTCGTGGACTTCCATAATTTAGCTGCAAAAAGCTATTTAATTATGACAGACTCTGGGGGCGTTCAAGAAGAAGCCCCTTCGTTAGGCGTACCCGTTCTTGTTCTTAGAGATACAACAGAAAGACCTGAGGGAGTAGCAGCAGGTACACTTAAACTTGTGGGTACTCAAACTGAAACGATTATAAAAGAAATGACAAATCTAATAGTAAATGAAGAGGCGCACAAAAAAATGGCTGTAGCAAATAATCCTTATGGTGATGGACTGGCAAGTGAAAGAATTTTAGACTCTATAGAGTATTTATTTAACAAAACAGCTGATCGTCCACAAGCTTTTAATACAGTTAAATATAAATAAGCTATTTGAAAGTAGGTAACCCTTTGAAAATAGAAGCTTTAACACATAATTGGGTAGAATTTAATAATAAAAATAATACAATATGGATGTATACAATTCTAATCAGCTTAGGGATAGCTTCTACGGTAACAGATTGGATGGTCGGAATATTCTCAATGAGTGATTTTATCTTTGGATTTATAGTTGTTTGCTTAATGGTAAGTAATAATTATAGACTAACGATTAGGCAAATCATGGGGCTATTCATATTATTAGGCACTATATCAGCCAACATAGTGCTTAATTATTATATGAATGATTTATTTGTTTTAAAAACAGGTATTGCAGCATTAATTAAAATAGCGTTCTATGCCTTTGTCCTTATGGGATGTTATAATCTGGTTAAAAATAGACAGCAAGAAGAAATATTTTTGAAAATCATAAATGTTATTGCCCTTATAGTGGGTATAATAGGCATCTATATAACCCTAGCGATATACTTAAATGGTACATTACCGTATGAATTTTTTTGGAAATTTACCAGAACGGATGCAACAAGTTATCTCTATGACGGTATTGAAAATTTATATCGAACAAGAAGTATTTTTGCAGAGCCATCTTATTTAGGGTATTACTTAAATATTGTACTAGGCATAAACTATTTTAATAAATGCAATATTCAAATAAACAAATACATTAATCTGTTTATTACAATAGTAATAGTATTAACCTTTTCATACAGTTCCATAGCAATCATGCTGATTATTCAATTATTACACTTTTTCACTATAACTAATATAAAAAGAATAAGATTTAATTGGTTTTACTTAATGTGTTTAGTAGCGATAATTGTACTTATCAGTTTGTTTTGGGATACTATACAAGTAACCATAATAGACAGGACATTGTCTATATTAGATGGGACGGATAATTCAGCACGTGGGAGACTATTAGAGAGTTGGCAATATATAAATCGCGAACATATCTTCATGGGTAACGGAGTCGGACATACTCCATCAATTTGGAATATATACGCTTATATTTTATCAGACTTAGGATTGATTGCCTTTTTACTATTTTGTCTATTAACGGCTTATGTTCTGTTATCTAATGTTAAATTAGGACTCTTATTTGTTTGTTTGAATTTTCAAAAAGGAGGATATTTGTCACCCGAATTTTGGATATTTCTGTTGTTGATTTTTATTTTCATGGGTGATGATTACTTTGAGAAAAGAAAAATTAAAAGAAAACTATTAAAATAAATATAAAAAATCTAGTCCGTATAACGTTTTTTGTTTATAGTAAAAAATTATGGTACTATAAATTGATTATAAATGTGAATCAGAATTGTTGTTGGGAGGAAAAATCATGAACCAAGAAGAGAAGTTTAGCAAAACAAAAAAAGTTGTGATAGGAATAGTAGACATCATTCTGTTGCATCTTTCAATGCTGCTTTCTTTTTATTTAAAATTTGGAAATTCAGTTCCAGAGAGAAATTATGAAACATATAAAAATGCGTTTATTTTTATTGTAATAACGTTCGTCATACTAAACATTTTATTCGGTGTATATATTTTATACAATAAATCATTGACCGACTTCTTATATATTACAATTATTGTCCAGTTAATTCTAACTTTAGCTATAATGGCTGTTACCTTTGCAGGAAGATGGTTCGCTTTTCCTAGATCAGTATTACTTATCAGTCTAGTCGTAGGTACAGTCTTTTTATTTGTCTGGAGAGTTCTTGTATATAAAATATACGAAAAAATGAGTGGTAGCAAAAAAGTAATGGTTGTTGGTTTTGAAAAAGACGTGAATTCTGCGGTATTTAACTTTGAAAATTCAAAAAGCAAACGTCACGTCATCACGTATGCAGTCATATCAAATTGTTTTAAAAATGTTAAAGCACATTTAGATGAAGTAGATATTGTCTATCTGGCTAGTAGAATAAACGAACAAGAAAAAATGAAAATTTACGAATTACTGATGGAAAGCGATAAAAAACTATTTTTAAATACTAGTTTTGAAAATTTAGTTTTAGTCAATCCAAATATAATGAATATTGAAGATGAGAGTATTATTGAAGTCTCTCAATTTAAAATCCCTTCAGAAGATGGAGCTATAAAAAGAATAGTTGATATTCTATTCTCTCTTTTATTAATTGTTATTGCATCACCATTTATGCTTATAACAGCTGTATTAATAAAATTGACATCAAAAGGACCAGTTTTTTATAAACAAATAAGAATAACGCAAGATGGAAAGGAATTTCCAATACTAAAATTTAGAACGATGAGTGCAACTGCAGAAAAAGATACAGGTCCAGTTTTAGCTACATCTAATGATGCAAGAATTACACCTATTGGAAAGTATTTAAGAGCACTTAGAATTGATGAGTTGCCACAACTATTTAATGTATTGACAGGAGATATGTCAGTTGTAGGCCCTAGACCAGAAAGACCATTTTTTGTAGATCAGTTTAAAAAAGAAAACCCATATTATTATTTAAGACACAATGTAAGAGCAGGTATTACCGGGTATGCACAAGTTTATGGAAAGTATGCTACTGACTTCAACAGTAAATTAAATTTTGATTTGCTTTATATAAAAAAATATTCATTATTGTTAGATATTAAAATAATGCTTCAGACAATAAAAATATTATTTGATAAAGTATCATCTAAAGGATTAGAAGAAGAAACGGATGTTGGCGCAAACTATAGTATTCCAAGTCACGTGAAAATCATAAAATAATTAGTAGCCAGATAATTGTGTATGAGGTAAGAGAAAAATGGTAAATGATATGATATAATTGTGTAGATAAATTTAATGGTATATAAAATGATAGAATCTTATATAAGATAGAGGAGAGAAAAAAATGACAGTATTAGTAACAGGAGCAGATGGTTTTATTGGAAGCCACCTTGTAGAAGAATTAGTAAAAAAAGGAGAAAAGGTAAGAGCATTTGCCTATTATAATTCATTTAATACTTGGGGATGGTTAGACAGTCTTCCTAAAGAAATTTTAAGTCAAATTGATGTTTTCACAGGAGATATTCGTGATCCAAATGGAGTCAGAGAAGCAATGAAGGGGATTGATACGGTTTACCATTTAGCAGCATTGATCGCTATTCCGTTCAGTTATCATTCACCAGATTCATATGTAGATACGAATATTAAAGGTACTTTAAATGTATTACAAGCTGCAAGAGATTTAGGGACTAGTCGTGTTCTAGTAACTTCTACATCAGAAGTTTATGGAACAGCTCAATACGTGCCAATCGATGAAAACCATCCTTTCCAAGGACAATCTCCATACTCAGCTACTAAAATCGGTTCAGATCGTATGGCTGAATCGTTTTATAGAAGCTTTAATATGCCAATTACAATTGTTCGTCCATTTAACACTTATGGTCCAAGACAATCAGCTCGAGCAGTAATTCCAACAATTATTACTCAATTATTAGCTGGAAAAGAAGAGATTAAATTAGGTTCTTTAACACCAACTCGTGACTTCAACTACGTAAAAGATACGGCTAATGGATTTATTACCTTAGCTAAAGCTGAAAATACAATTGGTGAAGAAATAAATATTGCAACACAACAAGAGATTTCTATTGGTGAATTAGCAAATGAGATGATTCGTCAAATCAACCCGAATGCAAAAATTATTACAGATGATGTAAGATTACGTCCAGAAAAAAGTGAAGTTAACCGTCTTTTAGGCTCTAATGAAAAAATTATGCGTTTAACTGATTGGAAGCCAACTTATACTTTGGAACAAGGTTTAGCTGAAACAATTGAATTCTTAAAGAACAATATGGATAGCTACAAAACAGATATTTATAATATATAGGAGGCTTTCAATATGGAAAGAAAATTTATCCCATTATCTGTACCCAATATTAAAGGTAATGAATTAGAGTACGTCACTGAAGCAGTAAAAGATGAGTGGGTATCTACTGGTGGAAGTTACATTGAAACATTTGAAAAAAATGTTGCAGAGTATGTACATGTTGAAAAGACAGTGGCTGTACAGAGTGGAACAGCAGGATTGCACTTAGCGTTGATCCAAAGTGGGGTAGGTTTAGGCGATGAAGTCATAACAGCTACTTTAACCTTTATTGCAGCTGTTAATCCTATACGTTATGTCGGAGCAGAACCCATTTTTATGGATTGTGATGACACGTTGTGTTTAGATCCAATTAAAGTAGAACAGTTTATCGAAGAAGAATGTACATTTAAAGAAGGCAAATTAATCAATAATCGCTCTAAAAAACATATAAAAGCAATTCTAGGAGTACATGTTTTTGGTAATTTATTAGATATGGAAAAGTTAATGAATATAGCTGCTAAATATAACCTTAAGTTTATTGAAGATGCTACAGAAGCATTAGGATCTTACTATACAGATGGGTTATATAATGGGCAATTTGCTGGAACAATAGGAGACTTTGGTGTGTTTTCTTTTAATGGAAATAAAATTATGACAACCGGCGGCGGGGGTATGATTTTAGCTAAAAATAAAGAGGACTTAGAATATGTTCGCTATCTGTCAACACAAGCAAAAGATGATACATTAAATTTCATCCATGGCGATATTGGCTATAATTACCGCATGACTAATTTACAAGCGGCCCTTGGAGTAGGCCAACTAGAACGTTTAGAAGATTTTATTGCAACAAAAAAAGCGAATTATCATTTATATAAAGAACTTTTAGAAAGCAATAAAACAGTTGAGTTAATGGACTTTAATCAAAATATACGACCTAACTACTGGTTCTATTCGTTAAACATTAAAGGGAATCCAGATATTCAACTGCTTATACAGAAGTTACAAACTGAAAAGATTCAAACTCGTCCTATATGGGGATTGATTCATGAACAAAAACCTTACACGGATTCCCAATCTTATAAAATTGAAAAAGCAGATTACTATGTCAATCATATTTTGAATATCCCTTGCAGCTCAAACCTTACTCAAGATGAGGTTCGTTATGTATCGGAATGCTTAAATGAATTGCTATGAGTGGGAGGAAATTATGGAGATAACTGATTTTGTTGTTTCAGAACAAACAACTATTAAAGAAGCAATGGAACAAATGGATAAAAACGCTCGAAAAATTATTTATGTCACGAAAGAAAACAAGCTAATAGGTTCGTTATCTGATGGAGACATCAGAAGATTTATCTTAAGAGATGAATCGATTCAAACTGTTGTAACAAGCGCTATGAATACTAAACCTGTGTTTATTTTAAAGAATGAATCAAGTAATGGCGCGATGAAAATGATGGAGAAAAAAATTGATTCTATTCCTGTTTTAAATGAGGATCAATCTATTCGAAATATCATGTTTAAATCTAACGAATTGATACAAGGTAAGAAAATAAACCCACCTGTTGTCATTATGGCAGGAGGTAAGGGGACAAGACTGTACCCTTACACTAAAATCTTACCTAAACCATTAATTCCAATTGGAGATACTCCAATTATGGAAAGAATTATTGATAAGTTCCATAATTACGGTTGTTCAAATTTTATCGTTAGTGTAAATTACAAAAAAAATATGATCAAGAGCTACTTTAGTGAAGAAGAAAGAGCGTATCAACTTAGGTTTGTAGAAGAAGACAAACCTTTAGGTACAGGTGGTAGCTTATCTTTGATGCGTGATTATTTAAATGAAACGTTTTTTATTTCGAACTGTGATATTTTAGTAGATACAGACTATACAGATGTAATGGATTTCCATCAAAAAAATAAAAATGATATTACATTTGTTGCTTCACTAAAAAACACTCAAATTCCTTATGGTGTATTAAAACTAGATAAAGATGGGCTACTTGAAAGTACGGTTGAAAAACCAGAATATAGTCACTTAATCAATACGGGAATGTATTTAATGGAACCTAAAGTATTAGATTTTGTTCCAAATAATGAGTTTGCCGATTTACCAGATGTTATCATGAATGCAAAAAATGCTGGGCTTAAAGTAGGTGTATTTCCCGTAAGTGAAAATTCGTGGTTAGATATGGGACAAATCAAAGAAATGGAAAATATGATTGATAGCTTGGGTGTTAGGTAAATGGAGAAGATACTTTTAATTGGTGGCGGCGGTCATTGTGAAAGTGTAATTGATTCTATTATGGGAAATTCTTCTTTTGAGATTATTGGTGTACTAGATACACCAGAAAAAGTGGGAGAAACTATAAGTGGAATCCCTGTCATTGGTGTTGATGAAGACTTGCAAAAGTGGCATAATAAAGGCATTCAAAATGCCTTTATTACTTTAGGCAGCATTGGTCATACACAATTGAGACAAAAGTTGTTTCAACAGGCTAAAGAGCTTGGATTCTCTTTTCCAGTTATAAAAGATAAAACAGCAATTATTTCCAATAGAACAACTATAAATGAAGGAACTTTTATCGGTAAAGGTGTGATTGTAAATGCGTCTGTAGAAATCGGTAAACTTGCCATCATAAACTCTGGTGCTATCGTGGAACATGGTAGCACCATTGGTGATTATTGCCATCTAGCCCCAGGATCTACTCTTAGTGGTAATGTGAATATTGGTAAATCAACTCATATTGGAACCAATACCACTATTATTCAGGGTATTGAAATAGGCAAAGAGACTATTATCGGCGCAGGAAGTGTCGTCATTCGTAACATAGGAAGCTTTAAAATAGCTTACGGAAATCCATGTAAGGAGGCAACTAATGAATAAAGTATTTATTATCGCAGAAGCAGGCGTGAACCATAACGGTAGTATTGAACTTGCCAAAAAGTTGATTGAAAAAGGTGCAGAAGCAGGTGTTGACGCTGTTAAATTTCAAAGTTTTAAAGCAAGCAAGTTGGTAACAGTGAATGCTGAAAAAGCTGAGTATCAAAAAGCCAATACTGGAAATAATGATGAAAATCAATATGATATGATTAAGAAACTTGAATTAGATTATGATAAACATCAAGAATTAATGGATTATGCAACTTCTAAAGGAGTCATGTTTCTGTCTTCCGCTTTTGACTTGGAAAGCATTGATTTACTAGTAGATTTAGATCTTAGTGTATTTAAAATTCCTTCAGGTGAGATAACTAATTTACCTTATTTAAGAAAAACTGCACAGACAAAGAAACCAATTATCTTATCTACCGGTATGGCAACTCTTGGCGAAATCGAAGCTGCTTTAGAAGTATTGAAGGATAATGGCACTACAGATGTTACGATACTTCATTGTAATACAGAGTATCCAACACCAATGAGTGACGTAAATCTTACAGCAATGAATACGATGAAAGATGCGTTCAAAGTAAAAGTTGGTTATTCAGATCATACTCTAGGAATTGAAATTCCAATAGCAGCTGTTGCATTAGGAGCAGTAATGATTGAAAAACATTTTACGTTGGATAAAACAATGGAAGGCCCTGATCATAAAGCAAGCCTTGAACCAGATGAATTAAAACAGATGGTTAAAAGTATACGTAATATCGAACAATCATTAGGGACAGGTGTTAAAACTCCTACAGAATCAGAAAGAAAAAACAAACAAATTGCACGCAAAAGTATTGTTGCAAAAACACCTATTAAAATGGGTGAGGTTTTTTCAGAAGAAAATTTAGATGTTAAACGTCCAGGAACAGGGATTTCTCCTATGTTATGGGATGAAATGATCGGTTCAAAATCCACCAAAGATTATCAGACAGATGAGTTGATTAAACGATGAAAAAGATATGTATCGTTACAGGTACGCGGGCTGAATATGGGCTCTTGATGCCTCTGCTTGAGCAAATAAAGCAAGCTGGAGATTTAGAATTACAGTTACTGGTTACAGGTATGCATTTATCACCAGAATTTGGATTGACTTATAAGGTGATTGAAGCGGACGGCTATACTATTAATGAAAAAGTTGACATCTTATTAAGTTCTGACACCCCTGTTGGAATTTCAAAATCAATGGGGCTTGGAATGATTGGTTTTTCTGAATGTTTTGATCGTTTACAGCCTGATATGGTTATACTTTTAGGAGATCGTTATGAAACTTTTGTAGCCGCAACGGCAGCCTCGGTCGCTCGTATTCCAATTGCTCATTTACATGGTGGAGAAACAACGGAAGGTGCTTTTGATGAAGCATTTAGACATGCCATTACTAAAATGAGTTGGTTGCATTTTACAAGTGCGGAAGAGTACTGTAAACGTGTGATTCAACTTGGAGAAAGTCCGGAACGAGTGTTTAACGTTGGAGCAATTGGAATTGAAAATATTAGAAAAATGCCTTTAATGAATAAAGATGAATTAGAGAAAAGTTTAGGGATAGTTTTTCAAAAAGAATTATTATTGGTAACTTTTCATCCTGTTACTCTAGAGGATGCGACCTCTGAAGTTCAGTTTAAAAATCTTTTAAATGCATTAGAGACAATAGAAAATGCTACTATTATTTTTACAAAAGCCAATTCTGATACAGATGGACGTATCATTAATGAAATGATTGATGAATATGCAAATGAGCATTTAGAGAATACCCTTGCGTTTACTTCTATGGGTCAATTAAGGTATCTAAGTGCTATGAAACTAGCTTCAGCAGTTGTTGGGAATTCTTCTAGTGGTATTATAGAAGCACCATCTTTTAAAGTTCCTACAGTTAATATTGGCGACCGTCAAAAAGGTAGAATACAAGCCGAATCACTTATTAATTGTGAGCCTGAAAAAGAAGCTATCAGTAAAGCTATTCAATTGGCGTTATCAGATAGTTTTTATACACAACTTAATAAAACAAAAAATCCATATGGTGATGGAAAAGTAAGTGATAAAATAGTTGGAATTATTCGTGAAGCTTTATCAAAAGAAATATCACTCAAAAAAACTTTTTATAACATTAAATTATAGTATATAAATAATCTGGATAAAAGATAGTATTTTATCCAGATTATATTATTGTTTTTATTAAAATAAAGAGTTTCAAACGAAGTAATCGATAATAGCAGTAATCTGTTACAGAAAATAATAATAAAAAGCGGAGTGAATTCGAGTTATGATGCATCAAGAAATAAAAAAAAGTAATATTAAAGTAGGTAAATTATTTTTTTTGATATCTTTATTATCCATTTTAGTTATAGGAGAAATTTTTTATGAACTATCTATTCTTAACTTTGTATTGTTTTTAATATACATAGTCGTGTATATTTATCTTCCAGGAAAAATAGTGTTCGAAATGTTAAAAATAGAAAATTTCAATAACATGATGAAGGAAGTAATTTCCTTTTTTTTAGGGATATTTTTGATTATCATTCAGTATTATGTCTTTTCATTTTCTAATAGTTTGTTTTTAATTAAGTATTTCATACCAGCAATACTAGTAACTAGGCTCATTTATTTACTAATGAAAAAAAAGCCTATTTATATAGCATCAAAAAATAATTTATTAGATACAGGTACTTATATATTTATGGGAATAAATATTTTTATTTCTGCTCTGTTTACAATGTTTGTTTTCCCAAAACCAACAGTTGTTTCTAATGCACTCATTAATCAAGATATAGCTTGGCATATGGGAAATGTAAATATTCTTTCTACCGGTAGTAATATAGATTCAAGAGTATATGGCGTGAAATTTCTTTATCATTATTTTTCAGATTTATTTTATGCTATTGCAAAGTATATTTTTGGTTTTAGCGCTTATGAACTAATTGTTCAATTTCAATTCATAGTAATCGGAACTTTAGTTACTATTTCTACTATTGCTTTTTTTAAAACAGTTTTTAAAGAAAAAAGTAATTTAGCTTACTTTGCTACTTTTGCTCTTCTTTATGTGCCGTCATTTGCTAATGGCTATTACAATAATATTTTTTATCATTTGTTCACGAATATTAATGCGATGGCACTTACTTTTCCAGTTGTACTAATTACCTTACTAACAATAAAAAATAGTTTAGAAGTCAAAGGAAGTAAACAAAATATTTTATTAATGTTTATTTTAATATTTCTACTGGCTGGATTAAAAGGGCCAATTGCTTTATGTATCTTAATTGCATTATTTGCTTTAACTATTGCAATGTTAATACAGAGTAAAAGTAGTTTTTTTTGGTTGAAGTTATTGGTGTTCACTACAGTTTCTTATGCGATTATTCACTTTACACTCTTAAGTCAGGGAAGTGAGTTAGTAGAAATTAAACTGGACACGGCTTTTGATGTTATTACTTCTACTTCACTATTTCCGAGTGGATTGGCTGAATCTGATAACACCTTTTTAACAAGATTTACTTATATGATTCCTCACTTTTTACATGCAGTGTTTTTCTTTTCAGTTCCTTATTTATGGAGTTTAGTGAGTAATGCTTACAAGTTGGTTAGCAAACAATATATATCTTTATTTGATCAATTCAGCCTCATTTTTTCGGTATTATCACTGGGTGCGTATTATATTATTAGGCATTCTGGTTATTCACAAATGTATTTCCTTTTTGGTGCCCTACCAATTCTTTACTATTTAGGAGGAAAAGAAATAGTAAAGGTATTAGAGAAAAATGATGATAAAGAATTTAAGATAATTTTTATAGTTATAACTTCTTTATTCTTTATTCGACCAGTACTTGGGACAGTTGATATGATTAGTGAAAGAATAGAACAAGCTCAGTTTAATTTTGAGAATGAGCAGTCGAATTATTTTAACAGTAGCATTAGTTCGTTAGAGTACGAAGGAATGATGTGGTTAAAAAATAATACTAATAGCAATGATTTATTAGCAACCAACAGACATAATGAGGATAACCTCTTCTTCTTGTATAGTGCATTTTCTGATAGGAATTTTTATATAGAAGGATCTGACTATGCTAAAAATAGCGGATTGAAACTTGAAGAAGCAAAAAAAATGTTAGAGAAAAATGATTTGTTATTTTCTCCCGATTATCAGAATAAATATAATTTATCGAAACAATTGAACCTTGATTATATTGTGCAATATAAAAAGCAACACCCAATTGAAGTTTTTACTAAGGAAAGTGAATTCCGAAAGGTTTTCGAGAATAATGACATAAGTATTTTTAAAGTATTGAAATAAAAAAATGGAATGGAGCTGTATACAGTGGATAACACCTTATATATGGTGATACCTTGTTACAATGAAAAAGAGGTATTAAATGAAACAGCAAGTAAATTAAAAAATATATATGTAGAATTAATAAAAAGTAATAAAATTACTAACAAAAGTAAAATTGTATTTGTTAATGATGGTTCAAAAGATACAACTTGGGAAATTATAGAAGAATTGCATAGAAATGATAAAATATTTAGTGGTATAAATTTAAGTAGAAATAAGGGGCACCAAAACGCTCTTTTAGCCGGATTACTAACTGTTAAGGATTATTCTGATATGGTTATTTCTATGGATGCTGATTTACAAGATGATATTAGTGCAATTGAAGAGATGGTTGATAAATATCTTCAAGGATATGATATTGTTTATGGAGTCCGTAGCAAACGTGAAACAGATACATTTTTTAAACGTGTTACAGCGGAAAGTTATTATAAAATATTAAATTCAATCGGTGGTGAGGTAATTTATAACCATGCAGATTATAGATTAATGAGTAAGAGAACAATTGAAGAATTATCTAAATATCAAGAAGTTAATCTTTTTTTAAGAGGCATTGTTCCAATGCTAGGATTTTCTTCGACGACTGTTTCTTACGAACGTAATGAACGATTAGCAGGAGAGAGTAAATATCCATTAAGAAAAATGATATCTTTTGCTTTAGAAGGAATAACGTCACTAAGTGTAAAACCAATTAGAATAATTTCAGGACTAGGTATTTTAATATTTGCGGTTAGCATATTAATGCTAATTTATATTGTTGTGCGACATCAAATGGGAAATACTATAACAGGGTGGGCGAGTGTAGCTATATCCGTTTGGGCTATTGGAGGACTTATGCTCTTATCAATAGGTATTGTAGGTGAGTATATTGGGAAAATATACTTAGAAACAAAGCAACGTCCTAAATTCAGTATTAAAGAATTTATAAATGATACAAATGAAGTAAAAAAAAGTTAATAAAATAAAAACATTAATACGATCTTTTCCATAAATGCTTGATTGTAGAAAAGATTTATAATGCATTAGCTACAGTTGTAGACATGAAAGATTAACATAATTAAAGATAATGATTTTTAGTTTTTTAAAAGCAGAAAAATAAACAAGCACAATTAACATATCGTTAATTGTGCTTGTTTATTTTTCTGTAGAGTTAGCTATACGTAGTTTAACTACTAACAATTGTTTTTTTCAGTTTCTTTAACAATATAAATAGGTCGTCTTTTTGTTTCTAAAAAAGTTTTCCCTAAATATTTTCCTATTATCCCTAAACACAGTAATTGTAAGCCTCCTAAACCTAGGATTAGCACCACTAATGAAGTCCAACCTGAAGTAGGATTATCAAATATAATTGTTCTCGACATAATCACTATAGCCATCAAAAGTGCTCCTATAAAAGAAAATATACCCACGAAAGAAGCAAATGCTAGCGGAGCTTCAGAAAAAGATACTATTCCGTCTAAAGAGTATTTTAAAAGACTCCAAAATGACCACGTAGTTTCACCAGCTATACGTTCTTGGTTTTTAAACTCCAAATATTTGGTTTTAAATCCTACCCAACTGAAAATCCCTTTAGAAAATCTATTATATTCAGTTACTTCTAAAATGGCATTCACCATTTGTCTTGTCATTAAGCGATAATCTCTTGCTCCGTCAACTATTTCTGTTTCTGAAATCTGATTAATTATACGGTAGAATCTCTTAGCAAAAAATGAACGAATTGGAGGTTCACCATCTCTATTTACACGCCTTGTACCAATACAATCATAATTTTCTTCTTTAATTAAATGAAACATTTTTGGTAATAGTTCAGGGGGATCCTGTAAATCTACATCCATAACAGTAACATAATCTCCAAGTGCATTTCTTAAACCTGCATATAAAGCTGCTTCTTTTCCAAAATTCCTAGAAAAAGAAATATAACGTACTCTTTTATTATTTATTTTTGATAGTTCTCTCAGAACTGATAAAGTTTCATCACTAGAACCATCATTAATAAAAATATATTCAATTTCAGCAGAAAGTAATTTTCTTACTACTTCCATCTCTTTGTAGAACAAAGGAATCATTTCTTCTTCATTATAACAAGGTACAACGATAGATATTAATTCTTGCTTCATAACATAAGTCTTCCTTTCGATTAGAGCTAACTTTAAATTTCTTTTTTTAGTAAAACAGGAATGTTAAAGAAATTCACCTTTTCTTTAGATAACTTTTTTTCTCTAGTCAATATTAACCATAGTGTAAAAATAATCCAGCTTCCGATGGAAAAATAAAGCGTAATAAATTGTAAAATGGTTCCTTTATAGAAAACTTTAACGTTACCTTCACCTATTACATCAATTGAAAGCAATCCATCCTTACTTAAGTAGGGTTCGCTTAGTTCTCCAGTACCTATGAGCTCAGCCACATAACCCTTATAATAAACTAAAGGTAAAGTAACAACTTGTTTAGTCGATGATTCAAAATTAAACGTAATTTCATCTCTGTTTTTATTATAATTAGTTGTTGTTAATTCATTATTATTATAGATCAAATCTAAATTATATTTCATTAATTCATCTAAATTTGCTTTTTTAGGTAAATATTCTTTACCAAAACCAATGTCATAAGTAGAAGGCTCATTAAATTGGCCATAAGACATTATTTTGTTATCCATATACTGATTAGCATTTAATGAATAAGATAACGATAATAAGGTAACTAAAATCATTAAATAATTAGTTGATTTTTTATGTTTAAATATATTTAGTTCATCTTGTGCAATAACCCAACACAAACATAAGGTTATCAAGGTGAAAAAACGCCAAGGAAATTGAATCGTATTAAGAAAAGTCTTGTCAAAAAATTTCCATGGAAATAAATTTGTTGATAGAAAAATAAATAAAAGTACTGATGTAAAGATATGTTTAGTCATTTTTGACTTAATATGTCTAATTTTTATAATATAAAGCATTATAAAAATTAGTAAGACTATACCAATATTCACAAGATGAGATACATTAGATAATGACTGTGTTATTATATCTTGAAGATTCATAGCAGCTACAGAAATATAAACTATGGGATTAGTAGATACTCTCAAATCTTGTGATCTCAGTTGTTCTAATATTGGGAGAAGATAAAACATCACCAATGGTATCGTAAAGATAACTGCTTTGATAAAACTATTTCTACGTGCAGAATTATGATACAGTTCCTTCCAATTCAAAACTAAGAACACGAGAATGAGTAACGCAAATAATACTGCTGATAGTAAATGCGCAAAAATTATTAATGACATGCCTAAAGTTAAGTAATACCATTTTTTTTGATTCTTATAAAGAATTTGGTAAAGTCCCATAAATGCTAATGGCAAAAATGCGAATGCTAATACTTCTCCAAGTGCGGCTCTTTTTGTTAAATCAAAAAGTCTATATGTAGACAACGTGTATAATATTGAAAAAAGTAAGCTTTTATTTACTTTTTCTTCAACTATATACATTGAAAAATAAGCCACTGAAAATGTTATAAAGTTAAATAATATTAATAGTGATACGTAAGATTCTGCTAAAGAAAATCCTAAAGTTCTTAAAATAGCAGGGAAATATAAAAATATATCAGAATAAAAAATACTTGATGCATATCCCATTGAATTCATAAACGTCATATTAAGTCTAGGAAAATAAACTCCATTCATTATAGATTCGTATAAACCTTCTATTCTCATTTTATGAAATGCAAAATCATCTCCAGCTATTAGTTTCCCCTCAGAAATATGAGAAAAATAAATTATTAATACACTTAATAAGAAAAAAAGTAACATTAAAAAAAATAAATTGTTACTTCTTTTTCTTATTTTTTTTATAATTGCCATTAGTTTAACTCTCCAATACTATTTTATTAGTCACAACGAATACATAAAAATAACCTTACCTAATATACCAAGAAATCAGTAAAATAGCTAGATAAGTCGGGTTTATATTTTGTTTTTTTAAGAGTTACTAAAAAAATAGTAGGTGTTATTTTTTGGTGGGATATTAGAAATCTAAGAATTTAGAATCGTAAAAGAACGCGTGATGGATAATTACTTTTTCACGAGAATATTTTTCAAAAAGATGGTGACAGAACTCAATTTATATTTTTAATGAAGTATGTAAAAACTATTCATACTAATTCACTAGCTGAGCATGACAAGATTGTTAAATTTTTATATAATCAAGTATCAAGTTATAAAGATATGATATAATACTTTCTTGAAAGCACATTTTTAAATGTACTACGTATAATTAATAATTATGTTAGAATGGTTTCTGTGAGAGAAATAGTACAGTACATTATTTACTATAGATTAATAATATTTTCAAAAAAAAAAAGTGTGAGGGATATACAATAAATGAAAGATATTGAAGAAGTTAACCTGAAATTTAGTGTTTTAATGTCAGTTTATAAGAAGGAAAATCCTCTTTATTTGAAAGAATGCTTGGAGAGTTTGACTGAACAGACTATTCAACCTAATGAAATAGTTTTGATAGAAGATGGTCCTTTAACAGCTGATTTATATAAGATTCTTAATGATTTTGAAAGCGAGCATCTAAAATTATTAAATAGAAAATCTCTTAAAGAAAATGTTGGTTTAGGAAAAGCATTAGCTATAGGTATTGAATACTGTCAATATCCCTTAATTGCTCGAATGGACACCGATGATATTGCAGTAAATACCCGATTTGAAAAACAATTAAGAGAATTTATGGAAAATCCAGAATTAGGAATAGTAGGATCTGACATAAATGAATTTGAAGATAGAATATCGAATATCGTTACGAAGAGAGTTGTTCCACATAGTCATGAGGATATTATGGAAACTGCAAGAAGAAGAAACCCTTTTAATCATATGACAGTTATCTATAAGAAAGAAGAAGTTTTAAAGGCAGGTAACTATATGGTTTTAAATGGTTTTGAAGATTATTATTTGTGGGTTAGAATGTTAAAAAATGGTTCAATTGCAAAAAACTTGCCTGAAGTTCTAGTGAATGCTCGAGCTGGGAAAGAAATGTTTATGCGTCGTGGTGGATACAATTATTTTAAAGATAGTAAAATAGCAAGAAAAAAAATATATGAGGTTGGCTTAAATTCATATATGGATTATTTTTTAAGTACTTCTGGGCAGTTCATAGTTAGTATGATGCCCAATCACTTAAGAGCGTATGTTTATACCAAGCTTCTTCGGAGAGAGAGTAGATAACTATGACTGTACTAAGTTTTATTATGCCTGCTTATAACGTTGAGCAAACAATTGAGAAATCTGTTCAAAGTGTTCTTAATCAAAATATATGTGATTTTGAATTGATTATTGTAAATGATGGTTCAAAGGATAATACTGCTAACATCTGTGAAGAACTAGCGAAGAGCAATACAAAAATCCGAATAATTCATCAGGAAAATGCTGGTCCTTCTGCTGCCCGCAATGCTGGGTTAAATCAAGCACAGGGAGACTATATAGCTTTTATGGATAGTGACGATTATACCAAGAAAGATATGTATCAGTTACTCATTAAACAACTTGAAGAAAATCAAGCAGATATTGCCGTTTGTAATGTAATAAGAATTAATTCAGACGGATCTTTAAATACTTTAAACAGTTTAAATAAAATTACTACTTCTAAAGATGAAATGTTAAAATTTTATTTTAAATATAATGGGATAGAATTTTATGTTTGGAATAAAGTTTATCGAGCATCTATTTTTAAAACTGTAAGATTTCCAGAAGGTGTCTTATATGAAGATGTGATGTTAAGTTATGATGCTTTAAAACAAGCTAATAAATTAATAGTTACTGATGAAGCTAGTTATTTTTATAAAGCAAATTCAGAAAGTATTGTAAACAGCAGTTTTAATCCAAAACAATATGATAATGTTTTACAAAGAAAAATTTTAGTAGAAAAAATTAAAGTGGAATATCCAGCAGTGGTTGAGCTTGCTGTAGACAAGTTATTAGACGGTTATCTTTCAACCGGATATAAAATAGCTAGTTCGATAAAAGATGAATGTACAAAAGAATATATAAAGTTATTAAGAAGTGATATTGTAAAAGATCAAAAAATGATTTTTCAAAATAAAGTTTCTAGTAAAGCGAAGTTAGCTGCTTTATTTTTATTGAAAATCAACTTACCGTTGTATTGTTATCTTTACAAAAAAGTATTAAAAAAATAATGGTAATTCATGAATCATTTGATTTATGTTTTCTTGAAGGAGTATAAAAAATGCAAAATAGTTTAAAAATTAAAGACTGGATATTAAACTGGGATAATTTTCGAAAAGTATATCTCTTTCTTTGTTTAATTTATTTTATGCCTAGTAGTTTTGATGTAGAGCAATACCCATTATGGATATGTTTTTTTTGGGGGAGCTTGATTATAGCAGTAGATTTTTTCACAAAAAGAGAAATGTTTAAATCAAAGTACTGGTATATATTGGTATTAATGTCTCTAGTTTATTTACTCTCTACTATCGTTAACTATGAGCATCAATTAATTAGAGGGGCATATAATTGGGTTTACTTAGTAACAACATTCTTTATCATATATCCAATTAATACTAAACAAAGTAATGAAGAAGTTAAAAGGAACATGACTCAATTTAATAATATCTTGATCTATACTGTTTTTGTTGCAGGTTTAATCTCTGTGTTAATGTTTATATTTAATATCGGTTATATTATTCCAAGTGGCGCTACAGAGGCAAGACAAGGTTTTGTTGCTTCCCGTTTATTTGGTATCTATACTAGCCCTAATATTGGAGCTATTTTCGGATTTTTATCAATAGTTCTTTCAATTTTGAATAACTTAATCAAAAAAGGTGTTTGGTATAAATTTAATAAGCTCTATATAGCCAATATAATTATTCAAGTTCTATTCTTTATACTAGCTTCATCAAGAGGAACTGAATTAACAATTATGGTATTTTCAATGTTCTCTATAGTGTTTATTGTTATTCCATATTTCATTCAAACCTATAAAAGTAAATCAAAAGTTATCTTTAGAACCCTAATTGTCTTTTTAGCTTTTTTTACAATAAGCTTAGGATTTACAGGTATTTTAAAAGAAGGGTTGAGCTATGTACCAGGGCTTGTTCAACAAGGGTTAGAGCAAGTAGGAATAAAGGAACCGGAAAAAATAGATGGAGAACCAACATCTGAAAATAAACCGGTGGATAAAGTAATCATTCAACACTCACCTGACGATGCAGAAGTTTCTTCTGGGAGGTTTACTATTTGGCAAGCAGCTATTAATGTAGTTAAACAATTTCCCATTTTAGGCGCTACAGATCCTTATTTTTATAGAAATGATGTAGAGCATAATACACAAATTGATGAGAGCAAGTTAACAACATTAGATAAAAATGAATTAAAACGTGCACATGGAAATATGCATAATGTCTATATTCAAACTTTGATAATGTCTGGAATTTTAGGTTTCATCGTAATTGCAATATTTATTATTTTGCATTTAAAAGACAACGTTATTCATCTGTTTAAATACAAAACAGTTACTGTAGATTATCAAATTACAGCAATCATCTTTTTCCTGATTATAGCTTTATTTGCAGAAGATCTTGTTGAAAGTCACATTATCTTTAAAGTTAAAGATGTCGTTTCCATTGTGTTTTGGTATTATCTAGGTTTACTGCAACATTTTAGAAAAGAAAAAATGTTTACTGATGGAGTGATTGAAAAGTGATTGCTTTTATAGCTTGGACTCCTTTGCACGTTATTAATATTCTTAATACTAAATTAACCTATTACGCTGATAGTGAGGCTGATTTATATATTTATGATGAATTTAATGGCGCTCATCAAGTCTATCAAAATATTTTAAATGAAAATATTTTCCGAAACGTTTATTTAGTGGACCATAAAAAAATAGGTAATAAATACATTAGTAAATTGAACGTATTATTTAACGTTAACCGTATGATAAAGTTAGACAAAAAAATTAATTACGATATTATTTTTACTCAAGGTGGTAATTATTTTTTAAAAATTCTATATGGTCAAGCTAAAAAAAATAATCCTAATGTGGAATTAAAATACATTGAGGACGGTTTAGCAACCTATTTGAATGTTACGTTGTTAAATACATCAGCACTAAGAAGAAAAATTATGAATCTCATCAATCCTTACAGTATGTTTTTAGCTGAGATATCCGAATATTATTTATATGAACCAAAACTCACTAACATTGACCAATCTTTTCCATTGAAACGTTTACCAGTAATCAAAAAAGAGGAAATCCTTTATGAACAACTAAAAAGGATTTTCGGTTTATCTTTTAAAGAAGAAAAAATTAGTAATACATTATTGTTTTTAGATCAACCACTCGAAAAAGATGATTATCAAATAAATGAAGACAATATTTTAAATCTTGTCAAAAAATATAGTTTAGATAAAAACTTTTTAATTAAATTACATCCACGTACTAGTGTTGAAAGATATGGTCTTGATACAAAAATATTTAAAACTGATTTACCATTAGAGTTATGTTTTTTAGCCTATGATTTAAGAAACACCGTAATTGTTAGTTGTATTTCAACAGCATCATTTACGCCTAGTATGATTTTTGGTTTAGAGAATGAAGTTATTCTTCTTTCAGAAATGGTTAGAAATGATAGGGAATTTTCTACTGAAGATGAAAGAACTCAGAAAGTATTGATTGGTGTATCTGAATTTTATGAAAGATATCGATCAATCGGATATCAAAATGTACTTATGCCAAAAGATGTAAGAGAACTTAAATCAATATTAAGAGGAGAGTAATCATGGCTTTAATAGAAAAATTGAAATCATCTAGTTTGGTGAAATCAAGTTTTTGGTATACTATTGGTAATTTCTTTATAAAAGGAATTACATTTATTACGATACCATTATTTACAAATATAATGACAGTTGAAGAATATGGATTAGTAAACAACTATACTGCAATAGCATCTATCTTTTCTCTTTTCGTAGGTTTAAGTTTGAATGGAGCAATAAATAACGCGAATTTTGAATTCAAAGAAGACATAAAGGGATTTATGTCTTCTACATTGTTTTTGTCTACAATAAGTTTTGTGCTATTCTTGATTTTAGGAAACGCCTATTTTTTCTTCAATAATGAGTTCTTTGAATTGTCACAAATAATTTTTAATCTAATGATTTTTCAAAGTTATGGAAACTTTTTAATTAATTTTCTTTCTGCCTACTTTACAATAAATGTTCATTACTTTAAATTTTTAATGTTATCAATTCTAAGCACTGTATTAAATATAGGGTTATCGATTGTTATGATTTTTACAATATTCGAAGATAATCGCTATGTAGGTAGAGTTGTCGGAAGTTCTGGAGCATTTATTTTAGTAGGTCTACTCATTTACTTTGCAATAATGATTAAAGGAAAAAAATTGATCAATATAGATTACTGGAAGTTTTCTTTAAAAATTGCATTGCCTCTCATACCACACTCTTTATCTAACGTCCTTCTAAGTCAGTTCGATCGTATTATGGTTAATTCATATTCTGGATCGTTTGATGCTGGTATCTATTCATATATATATAATTTAAGCGTAGTGTTGAGTGTTGTTTGGGCATCAACTAATAATGCGTGGGTCCCATGGTTCTATGCAGAAATGGATAAAAAAGATTATTCAAAAATTAAAAAAACTTCGAATTATTATATGATATTATTTGGAGCAATTACATTAGTTAGTATGTTATTGTTAATTGATATAGCTAAAATAATGGCTCCTGAAGAATATTTAGTGGGTATACCTTTAATTATTCCCATTTTATTAGGATACTTTTTCCAGTTTTTATATAGTTTACCTGTTAATGTTGAATTTTTTGAGAAAAAAACAACTTATATTGCTATAGGAACAATTGCAAGTGCGATAATAAATATTGTTCTAAATATTATTTTCATTCCAAGGTATGGTTATATTGCTGCAGGGTATACAACAGTTGTAGCATATTTTTTCTTATTCCTTTTTCATTACTTCTTAGCTAAAAAAATAATAGGAAAACAATTATTTGATACGAAAATGATCATTAGTGTAACAACGGTTGTAGTAGCATTGTCATTCGTAATGTTTTTCTTAACGGATTATATAATTTTGCGTTACCTGATGGTAGTCTTATTATTGGCTATATTATACTTTAGTGCACAAAAAATTAGAAAAAGATAATAATTTTTTTAAAACAGGAGGATCTATATGAATATTGGTGTAATTGGTTTAGGCTCAATGGGCAAAAGAAGACTCCGCTTATTGACAGAATTTTTTCCTGAAATAACCTTAGTTGGAGTAGATTCTCGACTTGATCGTCAAAAAGAAATTAAAGAACTATTTAATATTCAAACTTATGAAAGTTTAGAAGAAGCAGTAAATAAAGGTCAGATTGAAGCTGTTTGTATCTGTACTTCTCCAATTAGTCATGAAAGTATTATTTTAGAAGCACTAAAAACGAACTTGCATGTCTTTACAGAAATTAACTTATTGAATCATTATTATGAAGAAGCAATAGCATTAGCTGAAGAAAAGAATTTACATCTATATCTTTCTTCAACATTTCTTCACCGTCGGGAAATCAAATTATTTGAAAAAGCCATTAAGCAAGATTCAAAATTGACGTATCGCTATCATGTGGGTCAATATTTGCCAGATTGGCATCCATGGGAGTCATATAAGGACTTCTTTGTAGCCAATAAGAAAACAAATGGTTGTCGAGAAATATTTGCTATTGAGTTGCCATGGATCTCCAAAGTTTTTGGAGACATTGAATCGTTTGAGATTCAAAAACAAAAAATTAGTTCTTTAGAGATAAACTATCCAGATAATTACGCATTAGTAGTTAAACATCATTCAGGAATTGTGGGCACATTAAATGTGAACATTCTATCTCGTGTTGCAAAAAGAGATTTAGATATCATTGGAGAACATACTCAAATTTCTTGGGATGGCTCGCCAGATGGTTTGTACCAATGGGATGAATCAAGTAAAGAAATGATCAAAAAAGACTTATATTCGGGTTATATGGATGATCAAAGTTATTCTAAAAGCATTATTGAGGATGCTTATTTAGAAGAAATAAAGGAGTATATTGCGCTATTGAAAGGCGAAATAAGTGAGACCTTGTATTCTTTTAAAAAAGATCAAGCTATTATTGACCTAATTAATCAATTTGAAGGAGATTTAACATGAAAGTGATTTTTTTTGGACTAGGATCTATAGGACAAAAGCACTATCAAAACTTAAAAATAATTTGCAAAGAAAGAGATATCCCATTAGAGGTGTCTGCTTATCGTTCAAGAAAAGCAGAATATGAAACACCTTCAAACATTAGTATGATATATGATACTAATGAAATTGAAGACAATTATGATATTGCTTTTATTACTAACCCCACTGCGCTTCACTTGGAAACTATTCAGATGGTTAAAAATAAGGCGAAATATTTCTTTGTGGAAAAGCCTATTTTTGAAAAGACATATGATGTAGCTTCTTTTACAGAAAATCAAGAAGCATATTACATTGCTGCTCCTTTAAGATTTAAAAGCATCATGACAGAATTAAAAGAATTTATTGAAGATAAACAAGTGTACAATGCACGTGTTATTTGCTCATCTTATCTTCCGGTGTGGCGTAAGGATGATTATAGTAAAAGTTATTCTGCTGATCCGAATCTTGGTGGTGGAATTGAACTAGACTGCATTCATGAGTTGGACTATGTTATCAGTTTATTTGGTTTTCCAAGAGAGACTAAAGCAATGTATGCGAAAAAGTCCCATTTAGAAATTAAGTCCAATGACTCTGCAGCTTATTTACTAGATTACACCGATAAAATTATTGAAGTACATTTAGATTATTATGGTCAATTTTCACAACGAAAAATTGAAATTATTACAGATGATGATTTCATAGTCTGCGATTTTCTTGAAAATAGTCTAACGTCCAAACGTACAGGTGAGTTCATTCAGATAAAAGAAGATTCTAATCAAATGTATCTTAATGAATTAACTTATTTTATTGACAATGTAATGACTAATAAAGAAAATAATAATAATATAGTTCATGCAAATGAAGTGCTAAAAATTGCTAAGGAGACAAACTAAATGAATATCTTATTTACCATTTGTGGTAGAGCAGGCTCTAAAGGATTAGCTAGTAAAAATCTGAAAACTTTTCATGGTTACCCTTTAATTGCATATACTTTAGCTGCTATAGATTTATTTAAAAAACGTACTGATTATGAAGTAGATGTAGCACTGAACACAGATAGCAATCGTTTGAAAAAAATGATTGCCGAGTACCCTGAAGTTTTAATTATTGAACGTAAAGAAGAACATGCTACAGATACTGCAGGAAAAATGTCTGTTATTCGTAATTCTTACCAAGAAGCAAAAAGAATACAATCAAAAGAATACGATTATGTAATTGATTTAGATTTGACCTCTCCTTTAAGAAAAGTAGAAGATATCTTTAACTTAATTGAGAAGAAAAAAACATTTCCTGAATTAGATGTGGTGTTCTCTGTAGTTGAATCTAGAAGAAATCCATACTTTAATATGGTTAAAGAAGAAGGGGAATCTGTTTCGTTGGTAAATGCATCTGCGTTTACCTCAAGGCAAGAGGCACCTATAATCTATGATATGAATGCTTCAATGTACCTCTATGATCCAAATTTTTTACAAGACAATGAATATATTTTTAATGGCAAATGTGGAGTTATACAAATGAAAGACTACATGGTTTTAGATATTGATTCTGAAGAAGACTTTAAATGGATGGAATACATTTATTTGAAACTGTTAAAAGAAGAAACAGGTATACAAGATATTTACAATCACATACCTAAAATGATAATATTTCCTGCAGAATAAATTTTTAATTGTGAATAATTAGTTAATAAAAAATAAGCCTTTTAAAAAATGTTATGACTGAAAATTTAACGGTTTGAAGTTGAAATTGTATAAGTAAGTGAATCTATATGTGTTATTTAAGGAAGTATCTTTCAACTTTTGTGGTAGGTACAATAAAAATTATTGTAATCTACATTGTCTAGTCTAGTAAACCAAATTATGCAGTATCTAAATTTATAATAGCTTAATTTTTTCTATGAATCTAAGTAATTTAACTAAACTGTAAAAACCCCACTGCAATAAAAGTAGGGGTTTTTTCTCTATGATAGACCAAATTATACTTTGTGAAATTGTATTTGCCAAAAGATAAAACTACTTAAAAGTTCATATTATGTTCATATTACACGAATTTTATTCATGAAAAAATCATAAATGGCTAGAATTGATGAAAAATAAAGGGTATATTTATATAGTACGTTAATTTTAAAGGAGGGATTTTTTGAAAGTGTGGAAAAAATCAATGCATAAGGTTATTACTTTAGCACTGATTGCTACTGTGTTAAGCCCTATAGTGTTATCCACTGGAGTATCAGCAGTAGAAAATAATAGTGTGGTAACTGAGGATGTTGAAAGTAATACATTGAGTGAAGTTGAGTTACAGAAAGATTCAGTTCTATTAAATGAAGAACAAATAGAAAGTACAGAAGATCTAGATGCAGAAATTGTAGTCGAAGAAGATTACATAGGAGAAAATAGCAATAATGTTAATGAAATAGAAGATAGTATAGTTGGAGATGATGCCTCTAATAGTGATTCTTCTTTAGAGAATGAAGAGGATTTAGTTGGTGAAGTAAATGAAGAATATTTTTCAATAGAAGAAAACAGAGAAAAAGCTATTGAAATGATGGAACAGGAAAAAAATTCGGTCAGCACTTTTAGTATGAAAGCTAGAGCTGTAACAAAAACTGATGCTTTTATTAATGCTATTTCTTCAAATGCAGTTTCAGTAGCAAATGAATATGATTTATATGCTTCCGTTATGATTGCTCAAGCCGCATTAGAGAGTGCATGGGGAACAAGTATCCTTGCTTATGCACCGAATTATAATTTGTTTGGAATAAAAGCGGGTTCAGGAGACCCTTATTTTGCGAAATATTCTAAAGAATATAGTGCGGAAAAGGGTTGGACAATTGAAAAATCTAATTTTAGAAAATATCCATCTTACAAAGATACTTTTATAGACTATGCTAAGAAATTGCGTAAAGGCCCAGATTGGAATAGTAGTAAAGGTTCTTGGGATCCAAAATATTATTCAGGTGCATGGAAAGAAAATGCTGGATCTTTTAAAAATGCTACTAGTGCGCTTACAGGTAAATATGCTACGGATCCGACTTATGGATCAAAGTTGAATACTATTATAGAAACCTATAATTTAACCCAATTTGATAACAAGAGTACAGATAATAAAGATGAGTCAAATCTACCAGATGATATAAAAAATCTTTCTTATGATGAAATTACATCGACAACTGATGTAAAAGATTATATAGCTTATATAACAGGTGATACTGATGGGATTTATTCTAAACCTAAAGGTACGTCAGGTTCACAAGTAAATGCTGATGCTTCAGGATACTTTAATAAAAAAGTAACAGTAACTGAAGAAGCATTGACAAAAAGTGGAACAACTTGGGCAAAAATTACTTTAGACGGTAAAGTAATTGGTTGGATAGACAAAAAAGGAATAACTACTTTCGAGATCATCCTATCTGAAAAGCCAATCAACTACTCTGCTAAAATAAGTCGTAAAACAGATACCATTAATACAAAACCGTATGGTACACAAGGTTATAAAACGACAGCTCAATCATCAAAATATTACGGTAAAGAAGTTAAAGTAACGAAAGAAGCAGTCACTGCTCGATCAACATATGTATTAATTAGCTTAGGTGGAACAGAACTAGGCTGGATTGATAAAAGTGGATTGGATATCGAAAAAGTTACCTCTACTAAAAATGTATCGTATACTAAAACCGTAAGCAGTAAAACAGATACAATTAATACAAAACCATATGGAACCGAAGGATATGTAACAAATGCCTATTCGTCAAAATATTATGGACAAAAGGTAAAAGTAATTAAAGAAGCGAAATCGCGACGTTCAAATTGGGCGCTTATCACGTTAAATGGAACAGAATTAGGTTGGATAGACACAAATGGATTATCAGATGATGAAATGATTTTGTCTGAAAAACCAATCAACTATTCAGCTAAAATAAGCCGTAAAACGGATACCATTAATACAAAACCGTATGGTACACCAGGATATAAAACAACAGCTCAATCATCAAAATATTACGGTAAAGAAGTTAAAGTAACAAAAGAAGCAGTCACAACACGATCAACGTATGTATTGATCAGCTTAAACGGAACAGAATTAGGCTGGATCGATAAAAGTGGATTGGATATCGAAAAAGTTACTTCTACTAAAAATGTATCGTATACTAAAACCATAAGCAGTAAAACAGATACGATCAATACAAAACCATATGGAACCGAAGGATATGTAACGAATGCGTATTCGTCAAAATATTATGGACAAAAGGTAAAAGTAATTAAAGAAGCTCAATCGCGACGTTCAAATTGGGCACTTATCACGTTAAATGGAACAGAATTAGGTTGGATAGACACAAATGGATTATCAGATGATGAAATGATTTTGTCTGAAAAATCAATTAATTATTCAGCTAAAATAAGCCGTAAAACGGATACCATTAACACAAAACCTTATGGTACACTAGGTTATAAAACAACAGCTCAATCGTCAAAATACTATGGTCAAGATGTTAAAGTAACGAAAGAAACAGTCACGACTCGATCAACGTATGTATTGATCAGTTTAAACGGAACAGAACTAGGCTGGATCGATAAAAATGGATTGGATATCGAAAAAGTTCTTTCTACTACTGATGTAGCAGATTATAAAGCTACGATTGTTCGCTCTACTGATACAATTAATTCAAAACCTTATGGAACAGAAGGTTACGTAACTAACCATTCTTCATCTAAATATCTTGGAATGGAAGTAATTGTAAAAGAAGAAGTGAAAACAAGACGCTCAACATTTGCATTAATCACACTTAATGGAACAGAATTAGGTTGGATTGATAAATCCGGATTAAATAAAATTAACCCTTTCAAAAAAACGATTTATGTTGATGCTGGTCATGGGGGAAAAGACCCAGGAGCCCAGTCTGGTGGAGTAAGCGAAAAAGATTTAAATTTAAAAGTTGCTCTAAAAGTAAGGTCTAAACTTGAGCAACAAGGGTATAACGTTGTGATGTCTAGAACGACAGATGTCTTTTTAGAATTATCAGAAATTGCTAGAAAAGCAAATAATTCTAAAGCGGATATCTTTGTAAGTATTCACCACAATTCGTTTAATAACAATGCTTACGGAATTGAATCTTTTTCATATAATTCTCTAGGAAACTCAACAAATCCTATGTCAAAAAATCTTAGTCGCTTAGCAAATAGTGAGAAGCTAGCAAAAAGCTCTCAACAACAAATGATTAGTTATTCAGGTGCTTATAATAGAGAAGCTAAAAAAGCAAACTTCCATGTCATAAGAGAAACTAATATGCCTGCAGTTCTACTAGAACTTGGCTTTATAGATAACACCTCTGAAAGATCTAAATTAGTCACAAATAGTTATCAAGAAAAATTAGCAAATGGAATAGTTCAAGGAATTGTTGACTATTTTAAATAAAAGAAATCATTAGAAGAGCTTTCTTCTAATGATTTTTTTCTTTGGTAAAATCTAAGGGAATTAAAATTATTCTTAGCAGTAATTTCTCAGTATCAGTAAAATTTAGATTACTTCTAAGTATTTTAAGTATAATTTTACTATTTAAATTATTTTTTTGTTTCTAGTATTATACAATTATGGTAGAATAGATTCAGTTTGAGTACATAAAAAAACTTTTGAATTAGGCTTTTAAATTAATTCAAATAAACTAAATTTAGTAAGAATAGGGTGAAAGAATGTCACAATCAAGATCTGAAATGAGAGGTAATTCAAGTAATAAACCGAAGAAAAAAAGAAAAGGTTTAAAAATTTTTCTGATTATTGTATTAATACTATTTATTGCACTAGGTTTATTTGTTTGGAAAATCTACAGCGATGTAGCTGGGACAACTGAAAAAATTCATAAAGATGTTGAAACAGAAGAAGTTCGTGAAAGCTCCGTTGATATTAGTAAGAAAGATCCGTTTTCCATTCTATTATTAGGTGTAGATACCGGAGATTTAGGTAGAACAGAGCAAGGACGTTCAGACACCATGATGGTAATGACCGTAAATCCGAATACAGATCAAGCCACAATTGTGAGTATCCCTCGTGATACGCGTACTGAAATTATTGGACATGGAACAACTGATAAAATTAATCATGCCTATGCATTTGGTGGTACAGCTATGTCCGTGAATACAGTTCAAAATATGCTGAATATACCAATTGATTATTATGTTGAAGTCAATATGCAAGGGCTGCAAGATGTTGTTGATGCTGTAGGTGGAGTTCAAGTAACTAGTCCTCTAACATTCTCTTCAGATGGATATAACTTTACAGAAGGTGTCTCTACTTCCTTAGACGGGAGAGCTGCACTTGCTTATTCTAGAATGCGCTATGAGGATCCAAATGGAGATAATGGACGTCAAGAAAGACAACGTCAAATTATACAGGCAACTGTTGAAAAAGTAGCTTCACTATCTACCATTTCAAATTATCAAGAGATTTTAGGTTCATTAGAAAATAATATGCAAACAAATCTTGAATTTGATGATATGGTAAAAGTATTTAATAATTATCGTTCAGCTGCTGGAAATATTCAGCAAGAGCAACTAGCAGCATCTGGTACTACAATTGATGGAATCTACTACGGTGTTGTATCTGATGAAGAAATGACTAGAGTTACTGGATTGTTGAAAGAACAATTGGAAATAAATTAACTAATAGACATCTAGGGTGATTAACCCGAGATGTCTATTCGTTTAAATTAAAATAGGTTATAAGATAAATAACTATTCACAGGTTTGTTTTTAACCTAGTATTCTGCTATTATTAATTTGTTAGAATAAATTTATTAAGTTATTTTAGAAAAAATAAAAGGAGAAAAATCCTTATGAAAATAACAGTAGTAGGAACAGGTTATGTTGGTTTATCTAATGCAATTTTATTAGCACAATACAATGAAGTTACAGCACTAGAAATTGTTGAACAAAAAGTCAAATTAATCAATAATAAAAAATCTCCTATCATAGATAAAGAGGTCGAAGAATACCTAGCAACAAAAGAGTTGAATTTAATCGCTACAACGGATAAAACAATTGCTTATAAAGATGCTCATTTTGTTATTATTGCAACACCTACAAACTATGATGACAAAAAAAATTACTTTGATACTTCAACAGTAGAAGGTATTATTGAAGATGTTTTACAGTATAATCCAAAAGCTACAATGATTATTAAATCAACTGTACCAGTTGGGTATACAAAAGAAGCGAAAGGAAAGTATGGTGTAGACAATATCATATTTGCACCGGAATTCTTACGCGAAGGTAAGTCACTTTACGATAATCTTTATCCATCACGAATTATTGTAGGAGAAAAATCAAAAGTAGCTGAAACTTATGCAAGTATGTTAGTAGAAGCTGCTATTAAAAAGGATGTTGCTGTTTTATTCATGAATTCGACAGAAGCAGAAGCAGTTAAGTTATTTTCAAATACTTATTTAGCTTTACGTGTAGCTTATTTTAACGAGTTAGATACGTATGCGGAAGTTAGAGGTTTGGATACGAAATCAATTGTTGAAGGCGTAGGGTTGGATCCAAGAATAGGTACCCATTATAATAACCCTTCATTCGGTTATGGTGGTTATTGTCTGCCAAAAGATACTAAGCAACTGCTTGCTAATTATGAAGAAGTACCGAATAATATTATCAGAGGTATTGTTGATGCAAACCATACGCGTAAAGACCATATTGCAAATATGATTTTAAAGCGTAATCCAAAAGTGGTTGGTATTTATCGTCTAACCATGAAAGTTGATTCGGATAATTTTAGAGATTCTTCAATTCAAGGAATCATGAAACGCATAAAAGCTAAAGGGATTGAAGTAATTGTTTATGAACCGGCTTTAAAGGACAACTTATTTTATAACTCGAAAGTGATACGTAACTTAGATGAGTTTAAGCAACTTTCTGATGTAATCGTTTCGAATCGTTTTGCGGACGAATTGTTGGACGTAAAAGAAAAAGTATATACAAGAGATTTATTTCATAAAGACTAAATTTAAGAATATAACTGGAGGAAAAAAATTATGTCAAAAGTAAGAAAAGCCGTTATACCAGCAGCTGGATTAGGAACACGTTTTTTACCAGCTACGAAAGCTACTGCAAAAGAAATGCTTCCAATCGTAGATAAACCAACTATTCAGTTTATTGTAGAAGAAGCAATTGAGTCAGGAATTGAGGAAATTATCATTGTTACAGGAAGAAGCAAGCGTTCAATTGAAGATCATTTTGATTCTAATTTTGAATTAGAACAAAATCTTCAAGAAAAAGAAAAGTTCGAATTATTGAAGTTAGTTGAAAGCACAACGAAGATCAAATTGCACTTCGTGCGTCAATCGTACCCTAAGGGATTGGGTGATGCAGTATTACATGGAAAAAGCTTCATTGGTAATGAACCATTTATTGTATTACTTGGAGATGATCTAATGGTTGACGAAGTCCCATTAACGAAACAATTAATGAATCATTACGATGCAACACATTCATCTGTTCTTGCTACAATGCGTGTGCCACATAAAGATACGTCTAAATATGGAATTGTTGATATTGACGGAGAAGTTTCAAAAGATTTATACAAAGTTAATCACTTTGTGGAAAAACCAAAACCAGAAGATGCTCCTAGTGACCTAGCAATTATTGGTCGGTACTTACTTACTCCAGAGATTTTTGAGATTTTAGAAAACCAAGAACCTGGTGCTGGTAATGAAATTCAGTTAACAGACGCCATTGAGACATTAAATAAAACACAACAAGTTTTAGCTCACGAATTTAAAGGGAAACGTTATGATGTTGGAGATAAGTTTGGTTATATGATGACCAATATTGAATACGGACTTGAACACAAAGAAGTTAAAGATAATTTAAAAGAATACATTATTCAATTAAGTAAGCAATTAGATGGCAGAATTTAAATGTAAAAAAGTAAAGAGCTAAATGAGCTCTTTACTTTTTTTTTAGAATACCAGCAACACAATTACTGGGAAATTTGAAATGATGTTTATAAAAAATTAAAATTATAGTTCATAGTCAAAATTGATATGGTATACTATCTAATGTCGTTAAAAATAAAAGCAGTTATCAAAAAAAGATATACGCAGGAGGAAGACATGGAAGAAGAAATTAGTTTATCAGAATTATTTA
Organism: Carnobacterium sp.; assembly: GCF_040274425.1. Lineage (NCBI taxonomy): Bacteria > Bacillati > Bacillota > Bacilli > Lactobacillales > Carnobacteriaceae > Carnobacterium > Carnobacterium sp. Next base: position 40,378 of record NZ_JBEMBC010000002.1, on the reverse strand, counting down.
GTACACTAAAGAAACGTTTGTCAATGATAGTTAGTTTGGGTCTAATCGGTTTAATAGTAGCGGCTGGGTTTACATTTTTCATCGCAACACCAAAGTATAATGCTACTACACAAATATTGGTAAATCGTACAACTGAATCTGCAGAAGGATTGCAACTCACGGATATCAATACTAATGTACAGATGATTAATACATATAAAGACATTATAAAAGGTCCAGTTATCTTAAATGAAGTTCGAGAAAATTTGGGAACAAATTTAACAACAACTGAATTATCTGAAAAGATAGAAATTACAACACAAGAAAATTCACAAGTTTTTTCACTAACAGTAACGGATGAAAGTCCCACTGAAGCTACAAAAATTGCAAATTCAGTGGCAGATATTTTTCAAAATGAAATCGGTAATATTATGAATGTGGATAATGTTACGATTATTTCTGAAGCAGTACCTAATACAAATCAAATTTCGCCAAACAATCTGTTGAACTTAGTTATAGGTTTGTTAGTTGGTTTAATGGCAGGCGTTGGGATTGCCTTTCTATTAGAATTTATGGATAAATCTGTCAGAGATGAACGATTTATTACAGAAACTTTAGGTTGGTCGGTTTTAGGAAGTGTTTCTGAAATGTCAAATGATGAATTACATGCTAAGCTTAATATTAAACGACCAGAATTAAATTCAAGAAGAACAAAAAGTAGAGTATAAAAGAGGTGAGAGAAGTGTTCAATAAAAAGAAAAAGCAATTAGACACTAATGAACGTCCAAGTTTAGTTACGCTAACGAGACCAAGTTCAGTAATTGCTGAGCAATTTAGAACTATTCGTACCAACATTCAATTTTCAATGGTAGATAAAAATCTTAAAACGCTTGTTATTACGTCAGCTGGACCAGGTGCAGGAAAATCAACGATTTCAGCTAATTTAGCTGTTACGTTTGCTATGCAAGGAAAGAAAGTCTTGATCGTTGATGCTGATATGCGTAAACCAACAGTACATAAGACATTTCGATTACCGAATCGCGATGGATTGACAACTTTATTAACTGAAAGAGACGTTGAAATCAAAGACATTGCTCATCGCTTAGATACAGAAGGGTTGTTTATTATTACAAGTGGCGTTATTCCGCCAAACCCATCTGAACTACTAGCATCTAATCGCATGAATCAATTAATAACAGAATTTGAAGATTTATTTGATTTGATTATTTTTGATATGCCACCTGTTATCGCGGTGACGGATGCTCAAGTGATGGCGAGTAAAGTCGATGGGACTATTTTTGTTGTGAATAAAGATGGTGCTGATAAAGAAATGGTGACGAAATCAAAAGATTTACTTGAGAAAGTAAAAGCAAATGTCATTGGCGTAGTATTCAATCGAGTGGAATTGAAAGGCGACAATTATTATTACTACTATGGGGAAAGTGAGTAAATCAGATGATTGATTTACATTGTCATGTTTTACCCGGAATTGATGATGGGGGATAAAGATTTAGAGGATTCTCTATCGATGGCTAGAATGGCTGTTGCTGAAGAAATCACTCATGTTTTAGCTACCCCACATTATAAAAATGGACTTGGACGAATGGAAAAAATGTAATTAATCAACAGGTTGAAATTCTACAACAAGAATTAGATAGTTGAGCTATCCATTGATAATTTTTCCAGGACAAGAAGTGCGTATCGTGGGAGAATTAGTAGAAGACATCTCATCAATAAAATACAATTTATTGATGAGGGCAACCACTATTTACTAATCGAATTTCCTGCTGCCACGATTCCGACTTTTACGGAATCTTTATTTTTTGAATTGCAAAAATCTGTAGTGACATTAATTATTGTCCACCCAGAAAGAAATCATGCCATTTTAACTGATCCTAATGAATTGCTGTCATTGGTTGAAAAAGGAGCATTAGCTCAATTAAATTAACTGCAGGAAGCTATGTGGGATCTTTTGGTAAAAAAATTCAAAAGCTAAGCAAACAATTAATTGATGCTGAGCTAGTAAACTTTATTGCTTCAGATGCGCATAAAATAAGTTCAAGAAGATTTTATTATGAAAGAAGCCTAACAATAATTAGAAAAAGAATTTGGTGAAAAAAAAGTAGAGGAATTTCAGCAAATAACGAAAGATATCAGTAATAATGAACTGATTCTTCCAAATACACCAAAAAAGATTGAAAAATCAAAATTTCTAATGTTATTTAAAAAAAAGGAGTTCAGACAAGTAATGAGTAGAAAAACCAAAAAAAGCGTTCTAATTGGATTTGATAGTTTTTCAATACTAGCATCAGGATTGATAGCTTACTTCTTTTTAGATCCTTATATCGCACTTTCAAATCAATCTTTTATTATTACTATAGGAATAACTATCATTCTCTATCTCATCTTAGCAGCTCAATTCAATCTATTTTCTAAGATTAATCGCTACACAAGTATACGTGAATCGTTAGCTATAGTAGCTTGTGTTACTTTTTCATTTATGGCTTCTGCACTTATTTCGGTAGTCTTGTTGAAGACAGTAAGTTTTAGATTTATTGTTTTAACTTATATCTTTTCACTAGCAAGTATAGTTGGAAGCAGAATTGTTTGGCGTATCTATAATGAACACCAATATAAAAAAGTGCATGGCCATTCAGTTGAAAAACAAATTAGAACATTGATTGTTGGTGCTGGAAATGGTGGGAGTATTTTTATTCGTAGTTTAAAACGCAATTCAAGTGATGTAAAAGTCGTAGGAATCGTTGATGATGATCCATATAAATTAAAGACGTTCATGTACGAAATACCAGTCATCGGAAATATAAATGATATATCTGAACTAGCTAAGAAGTATAGAGTTCAACAAATTACGATTGCGATTCCATCTTTGGAACCAAAAGAATACGAAAGAATAGTAGATATCTGTAATCAAGCAGAGATCATTGTAAATCAAATGCCTTCGATAGAAGATGTGTTGCAAGGGAAATTATCCGTAAGTCAATTTAGAGAAATCGATGTTGTTGATTTACTTGGACGAGAAGAAGTTAAATTAGATATGCAGGTAATCGCAACTAAATTAAGTGGTAAAACCGTTTTAGTCAGTGGTGCTGGAGGATCTATCGGCTCAGAAATATGTCGTCAAATTGCCAGGTTTTCACCTAAATGCATTATTCTACTAGGACATGGAGAAAATTCTATTTATCAAATCAATAAAGAACTAAATGTTAAATATAAAGGTCAAATCGAAATTGTTCCTGTAATCGCAGATATTCAAGATCGTGAACGACTCTTTGAAGTGATGCAAAAATACATACCGGATCGTGTCTATCATGCGGCAGCTCATAAGCATGTACCGATGATGGAATACAATCCAAGAGAAGCCGTTAAGAATAATATTTATGGCACGAAAAATATGGCAGAAGCAGCTAAAGCAGCTGGCGTTGGAAGTTTTGTCATGATTTCAACTGATAAAGCCGTTAATCCGCCAAACGTTATGGGTGCAACAAAGCGTGTTGCCGAAATGATTGTTACTGGATTAAATGAACCGGGAAAAACAAAATTCGCAGCGGTACGTTTTGGAAATGTTTTAGGAAGTCGAGGCAGTGTTATACCATTATTTAAAGAACAAATAAAGAATGGTGGACCGGTAACGGTAACGGATTTCCAAATGACAAGGTACTTCATGACAATACCAGAAGCAAGCCGGTTAGTTATTCAAGCAGGTGCATTAGCGCAAGGTGGAGAAATTTTCATTTTAGATATGGGAGAACCAGTTAAAATAGTTGATTTGGCTAAAAAAGTGGTTAAACTTAGCGGTTATACAGAAAATGAAATTCCTATAATTGAAACAGGTATTCGTCCTGGAGAAAAACTCTATGAAGAGTTATTAGTAGATAGTGAACAAACGGATCAGCAAGTATTTGAAAAGATATTTGTTGGAAAAGTAACAGATATGCCACTACCTAAGGTTATGGAATTTGTCTATACATTAGATGAATGTAATAGTATAGAACTAAAAGAAAGTTTGCTTGAATTCGCAAACGAGAAATCAGTAAAAGATACTGTTCACCACATCCAAAACGAAGAGGAAGGAGCTTATACTGATGTACCAGAAAATGTTCAAACGAGTTATTGATGTCGTATTGGCACTACTTGGTCTAATCGTTTTATCTCCGGTGTTGCTACTCATTATTGTAGTCATAAAATTGGATTCAAAAGGCCCAATTCTGTTTGAACAAAAAAGGGTTGGAAAAGATAAAGTGCTATTCAAAATCTATAAATTTAGAACAATGAAAGTAGATACGCCCAAAGATGCACCCACCCATCTATTGAAGAATCCTGATTTCTTTATTACAAAAGTTGGAAAAATATTAAGAAAGACCAGCTTAGATGAATTGCCGCAACTGATCAATATTCTAAAAGGTGAAATGAGTATTATCGGTCCAAGACCCGCTTTATGGAATCAATATGATTTAGTAACTGAAAGAGATAAATATAAAGCTAATGATATCTACCCTGGATTAACCGGATGGGCTCAAATTAATGGAAGAGATGAACTTCCTATTCAAAAGAAAGCTGCCTTAGATGGTGTGTATATGAAAAAGATAAGTTTTCTCTTTGATGTTAAATGTTTTGTAGGAACCATTATAAGTGTAGTGAAAAACGATGGAATCATCGAAGGTGGAACTGGTTCATTAAAGAATCGTGAGGCAATGGAAAATGACTAAAAAAATATTAATAGCCGGTAAAAATAGTTATGTTGGAAAGCAACTAGCTGAATGGCTTAATAAGGAACCTGAGAAATATGAAGTTGTAAAAGAATCAGTGCGCAACGATCAATGGAAAGATATAGATTTTTCAAGTTTTGATGTTGTTGTTCATGTTGCAGGGATTGCCCATCAACATACTAAAGCAGATCAGGAAGATTTGTACTATAAAGTGAATACTGATTTAACCATCAATATTGCAACTAAAGCAAAAGTAGAAGGTGTTAAGCAATTTATTTTTATGAGTAGTATGATTGTTTATGGAGCAAGCAGTAAAATTGGTGAAGTAAAGGTAATTACAAGGGAAACTATACCTGAACCTATTAATTTTTATGGTAACAGCAAGCTTTTAGCCGAAAAAGGAATATTACCATTACAATCAGATAACTTTGATGTAGTTGTTATACGTCCTCCAATGATTTATGGAAAAGGATCAAAAGGAAATTATCCTTTATTATCTAAATTTGCAAAAATATCTCCAGTGTTTCCAGATGTTGAGAATCAAAGGAGTATGCTACATATTGATAACCTAAGTGAGTTTATACGACTAATGATTGATAATGAAGAAAAAGGGATATATTTTCCTCAAAATAAAGAATATATAAAAACTTCTGAAATGGTTCGAGTAATTGCAGAAAATACTGGAAAAAAAATTAAACTAGTTAAATTATTCAATTCTATTTTAACTAATCTAGGTAAAAACTCAATTATAATTAATAAGGTTTTCGGAAGTTTTATATATGATTTAGAATTATCAGAATACAAAGAAAAATATAGAATCAGAGATTTAAATGAATCAATAAAAATTACGGAAGATTAAGGGGAATTAAATGAAAAAACATATTTTAGTCATTTCTCAATATTTTTTCCCTGAACAATTTCGGATTAATGATATGTGTGAAGAATGGATATCACGCGGATATAAGGTAACTGTAGTAACGGGAATACCTAATTATCCAATAGGCAAGTTTTTTAGTGGATATGGGGTATTCAAAAAAAATAAAGAACATTATAAAGGAATCGATATAGTTCGTTTACCCATTATACCCAGAGGAAATAACCCATTAATGTTAGTTTTAAATTATTTTTCATTTATAGTTTCTGGTTTTTTTTGGCAATTATTCACGAAAATTAAAGCAGACCAAGTGTTTATATTCGAAGTATCTCCAATGACCCAGGCTTTACCTGGCGTATGGTATGCTAAAAAGTATCATTTACCTTGTTTTTTATACGTACAAGATTTATGGCCAGAAAATGTTGAAATTATTACTGGAATAAAAAATAAAAAGATTATTGACTCTATTGGTAAAATGGTTGATTACATTTATAAAAATTCAACAAAGATATTTACTACATCACAAAGTTTTAAAAAATCTATACAGAATCGACATGTCCCTATTGAAAAAATTGAATACTGGCCTCAATATGCAGAAGAATTTTATCAGCCTTTGAAGGTTAAAGAAGTAACTAGAAATTCAATAAGAAATAATTTTGATATTGTATTTGCGGGAAATATAGGGAATGCTCAAGGATTAGATATTTTACCAAAAACTGCTGAAATATTAAAACAATATAACAACACAAAAAAAATTATGTTTAATATAATTGGTGATGGAAGATATAAAGAGACACTTATAAAAACAGTGAATAGTTACAATGTTGGGGAGATGTTTAATTTTATAGATAAGCAACCTGCAGAAAAAATACCGGAGTTTATGGCAGTTAATGATGCAGCGTTTATTTGTTTGACAAATAGTCCTTTATTTAAAATGACCATACCTGCTAAGTTACAATCTTATATGGCCTGCGGAATTTCTATTATTGCTTCTGCTGGGGGAGAAACTAGCCAAATTATAGAAGACGCCTATGCGGGATTAACGGCTCCTCCAGGTGATGAACACAAACTTGCTGAAATCATTTTAAAAATGGCAGATAAAACAGAAAAAGAAATTTTAGTACTAGGCAAAAATGCCAGAACCTATTCAGATTTATATTTTAGTAAAACTATTTTAATGGATCAAATGGAAGAGCATTTTGAAAACAAAAAAGACTCGGAGGAATTTTATAATGTTTAAAAATAAGACGTTGTTAATAACTGGTGGTACTGGTTCATTTGGTAATGCAGTACTTAAAGGATTTCTTGATAGTAATATTAAAGAAATCCGAATTTTTTCAAGAGATGAAAAAAAACAAGATGATATGCGGAAAAAATACAATAATCCCAAAATCAAATATTTTATTGGTGATGTGCGCGATATTAACAGTGTCCGAAATGCTATGTACAATGTAGACTACGTATTTCATTCTGCAGCTTTAAAACAAGTTCCTTCGTGCGAATTTTTCCCTATGGAAGCCGTAAAAACAAATGTTATTGGTACAGATAATGTACTTAATGCTGCTATTGAAGCAGGAGTAAAAAAAGTGATTTGTTTGTCTACAGATAAAGCAGCTTATCCTATTAATGCAATGGGAACATCTAAAGCAATGATGGAAAAAGTCTTTGTAGCTAAGTCTCGTAATGTTGATCCGGAGCAAACTTTAATATGTGGAACAAGATATGGAAATGTTATGGCTTCACGTGGGAGTGTAATTCCATTATTTATTGAACAGTTAAAAACTGGGAAACCACTTACTGTTACTGAAGGCAGCATGACGCGTTTTATGATGAGTTTAGAAGAAGCTGTGGATCTTGTTATCTTTGCTTTTCAAAACGCCGTACAAGGGGATATTATGGTGCAAAAAGCACCAGCAAGTACCATTGATACTCTAGTAGCAGCATTACAAAAAATATTTAAAACTAATGTACCTGTTGAAGTTATTGGAATCAGACATGGTGAAAAAATGTATGAATCATTGCTTACAAAAGAAGAAGCAGCACATGCAATTGATATGGGTGGATTTTACCGTGTTCCTTCAGATAAGCGAGATTTAAATTATGGAAAATTCTTTGAAGAAGGAAACAGAGAAGCTGTACACATTGATGAATATAACTCAGATAACACTCATCAGCTTACGGTAGATGAATTGGTTGGAAAATTATTGAAACTTGATTATATCCAAGATGAGTTAGTTAAGTGGGGGATTTATAGTGAAAATACTAGTAACCGGAGCTAAAGGATTTATTGGTAAAAATTTAGTAGCAGAACTTGAAAATAGAGGATACAATGATATATTTAAGTATGACAAAGATACTGATCTGATACTCCTAGATAAATATTGTGAAGAAGCTGATTTCGTCTTTCACTTAGCAGGAGTTAACCGACCTAAAGAACAAACTGAATTTATGGAAGGTAACTTTGGATTTACCTCGTTATTATTGGATACACTTAAAAAAAATAAAAATACTTGTCCAGTGATGATCTCTTCTTCAATTCAAGCAGAATTAGATAATCCTTATGGGGAGAGTAAAAAAGCAGGCGAAAATTTGCTTTATGATTACAGTGTAGAAACAGGAGCTAAAATCCTAATCTATAGATTTCCTAATGTATTTGGGAAATGGTGTAAACCAAATTACAATAGTGCAATATCTACTTTTTGTCATAATATCTCTCATGAATTACCTGTTCAAATTACTGATCCAAATGTGGCTATGAACCTGGTATATATAGATGATGTAGTTAATGAACTAATCAATGCTTTGATGGGCAACGAAAATATAAAAGAGGCATTCTGTATAGTTCCAATAGTACATACTATTCAATTAGGTGAAATAGTAGATTTATTAAACTCATTTAAAAATAGCCGTTTAGATAAATCCGTTCCTAATATGGCTGATGAATTTACAAAAAAATTATATAGCACCTATCTGAGTTACCTACCAGAGGATCAATTTAGTTATGATTTAAAAATGAATGTAGATCAAAGAGGTTCATTTACAGAATTCATACGAACTCCAGACAGAGGTCAAGTATCTGTTAATATCTCTAAACCTGGGATTACAAAAGGGAATCATTGGCATCACACTAAAAACGAAAAGTTTTTAGTTGTAAGTGGTACAGGAATTATTCGATTTAGAAAAATAGATTCAACTGAAGTAATTGAATATGTTGTTAGTGGAGAAAAAATGGAAGTTGTTGATATTCCAGTAGGCTACACGCATAATATTGAAAATATTGGTGAGTCAGACATGGTTACTATAATGTGGGTTAATGAGTCCTTTGATCCAAAACAACCGGATACTTATTTCTTGGAGGTATAATTGATGAAAAAATTAAAAGTCATGACAGTGGTAGGTACTAGACCCGAAATTATTAGATTGTCAGCGGTTATAAATAAACTTGAAGAATCAGATGCTATTGAACATATATTAGTGCATACAGGCCAAAACTATGATTACGAGTTAAATGAAGTGTTTTTTGAAGATTTCAAATTAAGAAAGCCTGATTACTTTTTGAATGCTGCAAACGGAACAGCAGTTGAAACTATTGGAAATATTTTAATTAAAATAGATCCAATTATGAAAGAAGTCCAACCAGATGCATTCTTAGTACTTGGCGATACAAATAGTTGTCTATGTGCAATTGCAGCAAAAAGAAGACATATACCTATCTTCCACATGGAAGCTGGAAATCGTTGCTTTGACCAACGTGTTCCTGAAGAAACTAATCGCAAAATTGTAGATCACACTGCAGATATTAATTTAACGTATAGTGATATTGCTCGAGAATACCTTTTAAGAGAAGGCTTGCCAGCTGATCGGATTATTAAAACTGGTAGTCCCATGTTTGAAGTGTTAAATTCTAGAAAAACAGATATTCAAAATTCTACTATACTAGAGAAATTGAATTTAAAAGAAAATGAATATTTTGTTGTTTCTGCACACCGTGAAGAAAATATCGGGTCTGAAGAAAATTTTATGGATTTAGTGGATACTTTGAATGCAGTAGCAGATAAATACAATTATCCTATTATTGTTAGCACACATCCAAGAACTAAAAAGATGATTGAAGAAAAAAACATAGTATTTAATGATAATATTCAGTTAATGAAGCCACTTGGTTTTAATGATTATAATAAACTACAATTAACTGCTAAAGCTGTATTAAGCGATAGTGGTACGATTAGTGAGGAATCATCTATTCTTGGATTTAAAGCTTTAAATATACGTCAAGCACATGAAAGACCAGAAGCAATGGAAGAGGCTTCTGTAATGATGGTAGGATTGAAAAAAGAACGAATTCTTCAAGGATTGACAATATTGGAAACTCAAGAAAAATATACTTTACGGGAAATTTTTGACTACAGTATGCCAAATGTTTCTGATAAAGTGTTGAGAATTATATTGAGTTATACAGATTATGTCAATCGCGTTGTTTGGAGAAAATAACTAATTATTAAAAATTAAGTTGAAAAGCAGAATTCATATATTTATTTAATAATTAAAACTAATCTTTAATAATTCACAATTCTAACATTTGTGGAAAGTTATGTCTTTTTTAATAGTCCAAACTAATTTTTTTACAACCGCAGTTCAAGTTTGCCAGATGAACGATACATTCTGCTATTTTATGAAATGGATTCAACTCATTTTGAGTGCACGAATCCCCTTAAACGGACACAGTTTTAATAATTAATAACTTTTAATCCATTTACCAGCACAATTGCTGAATCTTTTCCAATAAATGGTAAAACAAATCTTGGTAAACGTGAGAAGAATACAAATTTAGAAACAATCTGAGACTACTTCTTACTAGTGTTCTGGCTACCTTGAACAGACGAAGCCGGGGTGTACCAACTAGGAGTACAGCTTCCTTTTTGGATAAAAAAATGCCTCCATAAAATTAATCATACATGCATGGTTTTCCAAGAAGATTGGACTATCGGTTTTGCCAAAATAAAAGCCATTCTTCCATACTAGTGATAAATCTCAAATAATACTTTAGATAATAAGTTTTCAGTATGACTTGTAAGGAGCTACTTGTGTTTAAATAAGAGTTTATTTGTTTCTTTTATAGATTTGATGCAAACATACTGTGCCTTTGATCAACATTTATCTCCAAGTTTGGTTACCACCAATTCTAATAAAAGTATTCTGCTAGTTTTGCAAATTCAATCGAGCCGCTTAATTCTTTAACAACAATTAAATAAGCATGTTTTGAGAGATTACCACCAGTATTAGATGACACTATTTTCGAGTTAAAACTTAAGTTTGCTTCTGTAATGTAGCCATTGAGAGAATCCCTTTTTTTGTTTAGGTTTAGATGATTTAACCATAACAGATTGGGATTCTTTTATTTCACTCAAAAGGTATTGTGGAATAAATTAAATAAGTCCATTACAATACGCTTTTAGAAAAACCTGTGAATTATTCAAATATCGATGTGTAAAATTAATTATAGAAAGGTAAGTATATGAACACACTATTTTTAGGATTAATGTATAATATTAGCAAAGAAGACGAATTGATAAAAGAAAATCCAATAGGAATTGGAATTGCTTCAAATATATTGCAACATAATATTGTGAAAAGTATTTTTGAAAGAGATAACATAAAAATTTCAGGAATTACGTCACTACCAGTAGGTAATTTTCCTAAATTAAGTAAAAAAATATATTATGCTTCAAATAATTATAAAATTTTTAATTCAGTAAAAATTAATGAAATAAGTACTATTAATTTTTTTATTATTAAACATTTAATTAGAAAAATTAATTTAAAAAAAGAATTTCAATGTTGGTATCAACAGAATGAAAAAAGCAATAATAAAACAATTATTATTTACGATTTGTATGAACCTTTTCTAACAATTGGAATATGGGTAAAAAACAAATATCCAGATGTAAAAGTAATTTTAGTAATTCCAGATTTAGTTGGAAAATTAAGAAATAAATCAAATTCATTATTCTTCATACAGGCCATATTAAATTATAAGTCAGAGGGAATATTGAATAAAGCCAATTCTTTTGATGGATATATTCTGCTTTCAGAAGGTATGAAAAAGCAAATTAATATAAAAAACAAACCCTATTTAATAATAAATGGTTTAGTAGATGAAGAAGATACTACTAAAAAACTTAATTTCAATCAAAATAAAAGAATCTTTCTTTATTCAGGAAGCTTGAATTCTCAGTATCATGTAGATAAGATGGTAAATGAATTTTTAGAAAACAAAAATTTTGATAGAGAATTATGGTTGTGTGGATCAGGCGAATTAGCTGAATCAATTAAAAATATTGCTAATGAGAATATAAATATTAAATATTTTGGACTTGTAACAAAAAAAACAGCTCGAAAATTAGAACACAAAGCGGATGTTTTAATTAATCCGAGACCTAATAATGGTTTGTATACACAGTATTCATTTCCTTCTAAAAATTTAGAATTTCTTTTATCTGGTAAACCAGTTGTCTGCTATAAATTAGATAGTTTTGGTACAAAATTTGATGGTATATTTGATTATATAGACCCAAAATTAAGTTTACCATTTGATAATATTTACAATAAATATAGCAATATGAGTGTAAAGGAACTTGAGAAAATTGGAGATAAAAACAGGGAATTTGTAATAGCTAATTTTGATGTAAAAGTACATGGTGAAAACATTGATAACTTGATTCAAGCGATTTGGAAGAATTCGGTAATTTAGCAATTTTATTGGAATATTGCTCCATCTAGTTACAACCAAAAAGACAAAAGTCAGATTGACTTCATTGAAATCAATTTCTTTTGGCAAGTCATATGAATTCAAGATAGTCTAGTTGTACTAGGAGTCTATAATAGAATCTTCTTAGGTACAACTAAACTATTCTTCTAACATGGAATTAGTTTTTGTTCTTTCTTTATATAGTAGCTAGTTTTTTTTTAGGAAATAATTTTGAGGCATTTCTAATAAATTATTGAGATGGTGCTAAAAATGTAGAGGTAAGCTCTATTCGCCAACTTATATAATATCGAAGTTAGTAAAAAATCAGTTAATACCACTCCCTTTAAATATTTAAATACTTCAACTATGGATAGAAATGGATAGAATATGTTGAAGTTGATTTTGCCTTTTGGTTAATAGTTTATATAATTCGATAATCATCAGGATCATTGATACATGTTCTTATATGCAATAAATTATTTAGGTAAACTATCAAGGTAGATTACTAATGAAATTGTAAAATTATATGAGGTGAATTATGAAAAAAAATGAAATAATTGTGATACAGGTATCATTTATAGTGGCATTGTTTTCCGTATTCGTAGCATTCATTAATCTTGACTATAAAATATTGACAACAGGACTTATTATAGATTTAGGTATAGTTTTATTTGTTTTATTAAAGCGAACTAAAAAAAATATTGTTTTAATAATGTACATAATTTCAATGATAACCTTTTTACTTTATTTACCTATTCAAAATTTAATTTTAGGCAAAGAACCTTTATACATGGGGAATATTTCTTTCTCAACTTTAATATTACTGATTCTTGCGTTTAATGGATTGAAACTAGGTTTCTTTTTAATTAAGGATAAAAAAAAAGAAGCAGAATATAGTAATAATAAGCTATTATCTTATTCAGCCTTGTTATTGATAATTTTTACTGCGCCATTTGCTTGTATATTAGCTTTTAAAAATGTAGACGCTGTTAGAATACTGGGTTATGCTGGATTATATTCTGAAAAAAATGTAAGTTCAATGATAATTGAACGACTTGCAAACTTTAATTCTGCTTTCATATATATATTTCTCGCAACTTTACCAAATAAGAAATTTCTAAAAAAAACGTTAATAATAATTTTACCATTGCTTTCAATTGATCTCTTAACTGGCAGACGTGGAGAAGCGATTTTAAATATAATGATAGTTATTACTTACTATATCTTAAGGAATTACTATGTAGATAAAGACATAAATCAATTTAAATTTAAAGAAATAGTAAAAATTCCAATTATTGGTTTTTTTATAGTTGCTATATCGATTATTATTAGTCAAACTAGACTTTCTCAAGAAATTGATTTTACCAATATCTTGTCTACTTTTTTTGAACAACAATCAGGTACATACACAATGATTGAGTCGACATTATATTATAAAGATTCTTTAAAAGCTACGGGAAGTATTTTTTCGTTGCAAGCATTATATAATGGTGTGGAGGTAATTGATAAAGTTGTTCATTCGCTTTTTCCAGAAGAAGGTATGAGCAAGTTATTCCAATCTAACTTAGGGAATGCGATAACTTATTTTCGTGAACCAATCTATTATAAGAACGGTGGAAGTTTTGGAACTTCCTATATAGCGGAGTTAAATCTTGATTTTGGATTGTTTGGTGTATTTATTTATAATGTTTTTATTGGTGTAGTGTTAAAATTGATTAATAGATTAAATTTTAACAATTGGATTATTTTTTCCTTTACTCTTTTTTTTCTAAAAAGTATTTATTTTGTACCCAGAGAATCAGCATTTAATTGGGTTAACCAGTTTGTTTCATTTACGAATATTGGAGCAATATTGTTAGTTTGGTTTTTGCATTCAATAATAAAATCATTAGGGGGAAAGAATAGATGAATATGATAAGGGTTGCAATGGTTTTTAACATTGTTCCAGAATACCCAGCTGGAAAGCTTGATATACAACCATCTCCTATGGGAGGATGGCTAATGTCTATGGTGAAAAAGCTCAACGAATTTCAAGAAATTGAAATTGATATTATTTCACCAACGAATGTAGATAGCTTAATTGAATTTAAGGATGATGGTATAACGTATTATTTAATCCCCGAAAATAGGAATGGTAATCATTGGCGAGAATATCTAAGTAAAAGACGTCCCAATATTATACATATTAATGGTACTGAAAATAATCATACTGAACAGCTGCTGGAATTGAATCATTCTGCTAAGATTATTGTTTCTATTCAGGGAATTGTAACTGAAATAAGTAAATATGTCTATGGAGGTATAGACTCTAAAATTATTCTCCAAAATTTAACTTTGAAGGATTTAGTTAGAAAATCTACTCTATTCCATCAAAAGAAAATATTTCAAAGAAAGTCAAAATATGAAATTAAACTACTAAATTATGCTGATATTATCATCGGTAGAACAGAATGGGATAAAGGTTTCGTTAATTCATTGGAGTTATCTAATAAATACAGAAAATGTAATGAGAATTTAAGAGACGTTTTTTATACTTCAAAAAAATGGAGTATAGAAAAGTGTGTACCGTACACGATATTCTGCAGCCAAGGTGCTGTTGCTTATAAAGGACTCCATAAATTGTTTGAAGCATTATCTATTGTAAAAAAGTATTATCCATATGTTCTAATAAAAATTGCCGGATATGATCCTACACAAAACAAAGTGATTTCAGATAAAATTAAACGATCAGGTTATGGAAAAATATTAATTGAATTAATTAAAAACAAAGGATTACAGAATAATGTGGAATTTCTGGGAATTCTAAATGAAAATGAAATTCTTAGAGAATACTTAAGTTCACACTTATTTGTTCAGAGCTCCTTAGTTGAGAATAGCCCAAATTCTTTAGGTGAAGCATTATTATTGGGTATACCATCAATAGCATCTGACGTTGGAGGAACAAAAGATTTTGTTATGCATAACACCAATGGAATACTATATGATTCTAATGATTCGATGATACTAGCTTCAAATATTATTGAGTTGTTTAAAAATAATGATAGAGCAATAAATTTTAATAAGTCTGGCTTAAAAAGAACTGAAAAAATATACGATAGAAATGATAATACTGCAACACTTTTAAATATATATAAGGATATACTATCAGATAAATAATATTATAGTAGAAGAATTCAAAAATCATTATAGAATCAAGTAGATATATTAAATTAAGTTTTAAAATTTATTAACTATTGATTTTTTAAAGAAGAACTTACTAGATATATCGGAATAAGTAAAGGGGGAATAGCATGAAAAAAAGTGTGTTAGTTTTGAATACTGCGGCTTCTGAAGGTGGGGCTCTTACTATATTAGAGAATTTCGCGGAAAAGGTAAAAAAATTTGGATTAGATATTGAATGGTATTTTATTTTATCAGATAATTATATAACTGAAACTGAAAACGTTCATGTTATAGTTATAAAAGATGTGAAAAAAAAAATAAATCGTTTGTCGTTTGATTTTTATAAATGTGCAAAGATAACGAAATCTATTAATCCTGATATTATTTTTACAATGCAGAATATAACTATTCGGGGAACCGATACTCCTCAAATTTTATATCTTCATCAATCTTTACCATTTCAGAAAGTTAAGAAATTTTCTTTTTTTAATAAAAAAGAAAGAAAATTAGCGATAATTCAATATGTATTGGGAAATATAATAGTTAATGGATTAGATAGAGCAAATACAATTATAGTGCAAACTGAGTGGATGAAAAAAGCCGTATTGGAGAAGAAATCCAAAGCTAATATAAAAGTTATACCACCAGACTTAGAATTACCTACTAGAACTAATATTCATACATTGAAAACTAATTCCTTTTTTTATCCAACATCTGATGTTTTATATAAAAATATTGAATTAATTGAAAAAGCTTGTCAAATTTTAAATTTCAAAAAAAAACCTTTACGTTATTCTGTTGAAATAACGATAGATAGAAACACTGGAATTTCTGGAATTGAATATATTGATAAGATATCTAAAGATGAAGTGTTTAATAAATTAAAGGAAAAAGTACTTATTTTTCCTTCTTTAATTGAAACCTATGGCTTGCCATTAGCTGAAGCAAGAGCAACGGGAACGATTGTACTTGCTGGAGATACACCTTTTGCTAGAGAAATACTCAATGGTTATGAGAATGCATTTTTCTTTAATGTAAATGATCCAAATGAACTAGCTAATCTTATGAAATTATGCATTGAAGAAAAAATTACTTTAAAAGAATCTACAGATTTTAAAAGGGATGAAAGTGGTTGGGAAAAAGTTATTCAGCTCATACAAGATACAGCACTGCTTGCAAAAAAACTTAAATAAGTATAATCAATTATGAATACTTAATGTGACTAGCATTTATGGGGAAATATCATTTTTTTAATAATACAAATTATTTTTTTGCTAGATTTTATACTGAAGTTATTCTCAATAGACAGGATGAATTCACTTGATACAATCTAACGATGACACATTATTAAGTAGTGAAAAACACTTGTCGTATTCAGAAAGGGTTCAAATGATAATTTTAAAACGGGAGAGTATTCTAATAGCCAAGTTGCTGATATATATTAAAGCGTGCTTCACAAACCATTGTTAATGAAATAAATCTTGGATTCATTACTCAATTTAAACGTCAAAAAAATATTAAATTCTGTGATTCCTATGCAACGATTTACAGTTCTGATGCCGGATAAGGGACTTATGATAAGCGCCGTTTGAACTGGGGATGTTGCTAAAAATGGATAACTGGTGTACTAATTGTATTTGCCTAGTCTATTATTCCTTGTACAACATCTCTTAATGGATAAATCAACAAAGGAATTATGAGATGGACGAATATAGATCTCTTTGAAAGACAATCTCGCAACCCAGGAACTTTTCTTACAAAAAGTCGAGAGAACTTTGATCACTGGGAAATGATTCAGTCATTAGAAATAAAATAGAAATAGATCTGTTTATTAATGTTAGTTTAATGTCAAAAATGTTTTGAAATAATTATTAAAATCAAGAGAAAGAATAGAAAATTAGTTGATCAAGCCATCAGTAGTTTAACTGAAGTATAATGCATAAGAATCAACACTGGATAAATGATTGTCTATGGAAAATACGTGACTACCAAACGCACCACAGTTGTTTTGCGATTTTGTACTTCGTTCTTCTTCAAAAGTTGCTTACCACGGTAGTGCTTGATGATTATATAAATCTTGGTTTACCTTTTAGCAATTAACGACTAAAAGGTAAACCAAGATTTAATTTAAATATTAAGCGGTCAACTTAACCTTGAAATTCATGAAAATGTTTTTTTATAATTAGAGTTTTATTTCCCTACAGGAACGATGATTTCTGTTGTTTTATATAATGTAGTGTTAATCATTTTTCATATGTGAATTTCTTGATTTGACAAATTAGATTACTAATAACATCATAAGAAGATAATAAGGGTCTTTTACTAACGCAATTAATTCGGAAGAAGCGTATCCATAACTAACTATTCAAGTTATGTAGAAATTTAATAAAGGAGTAGATAATGTGGAAACTCTAAGAAGTGTTTTTCGTGTTGCTGTAGCAAATTTTTTCAGCTTAGGAAGTAGTTTTATTATTGGTTTTATATTGCCAGTGTATATAAGTACATATGATTATGGTAAATATAAAGAATTTATTTTATATCTTTCATTTGTGTTCATATTTAATTTAGGTTTTAACGATGGTATTTATATTAAGTATGGGGGGAGAAATAAGGAAAGTATTGATGTTGTAACTTTGAATTCTGAAGTAAGATTTCTTAAATTTTTTCAAGGAATCATATTTTCTTTAATATTTTTATTTGCTGTTTACAAACATGACAGTATACTTATTTATTTCTCATTAGCTACTTTGTTTACAAATTTGATTCAATTTCATAAAAATTTTTTACAAGCTATTGGAAACTTTAAATTATATTCTAAATTGAATATATATAATACGATATTTAATGTACTTCTAATGCTAATTGCAATTTTTGTTATTAGTGATGGTGGATACCTTATATTTATTTTTTCTCATGTTTTTGCTTTGTTCCTAACATATTTATTTTACGAGTATAATTATTATATTGAATTCAAGAAGGGATTAAGAGAATATATAAAGTTAGATCATTTTGAAATTTTAAATTTATTTAAAATAGGGATAATTATTCTTTTTTCTAATATGATTGTGTCCTTTATTGCTAGTATAGGCTCTTGGTTTGTAAATTTTAATTTTTCTACTAAAGATTTTGCACAATATTCTTTTTCAACTTCCTTATTAAATATATTATTATTAATTGTAAATGCCATTAGTCTTGTGTTTTTTAATTTGATAGCAAAAAATGAAAATGAGAAAATGCTTATTAATTTAAAAAAAGTATTATTGTTACTAGGTATTTTTGGTGGATTGGGTTATTTTGTTTTTAGTTTCATCATAATTAATTTTATTTCAAAATATACTCCCGCTTTAGGAATTTTATCTATAACATTTATTTCAATTCCTTATATTATGGTGTCAAATGTTGTATTTATCAATTTATATAAAACTAGAAATAATAATAAACAGTATTTGATTGATATGTTATTATTTTTGGCTTTAGCTGCAAGTTTGATTACATTTGCTTCTGTATTCTTCACAAATATGGGATATATAGCACTGGCTACTACATTTTCATATATTTTATGGTATTTTTTAGTAACTAATTTTAAATTTAGATATCTAAAAGATGGAAATAAGGAGCGTTTATTAATCATATCACATATATTATTTTTTTATATGTGTGTAAATATATTATCTTTTTATCATGGGCTGATAGTTTATATTATATATCTATTGTTTATTTTGTGTTTTTATAAAAATGATTTAAAAAATATTATGAAGTTTTAATTTACGCCGATTGTAAAATTAAGCTAGACAACTAAAAAAGCCATTCGTGGTACACTCATCATGTATTTCCGACTAAAGAAGACATAGGAGTGATCACGAATGACCTACACCCATCTTACCACGGATGAACTGGTGATGATTGAATATTGCGAAAGCTTAGAGCCGCCTGTGCGGAGCTTAGAGCCAGTGAGTGCGAACCATGGAGCCAACCGCTGCGGAAGAAAAGCCTAAATCTCCAGATGGGAAACATCTGGAGATTAGCTAATTATCAGTATAGATGATAGTTATACTGATAACTATTAGCACTCTACATAAATTCTTCTGGAAAATAATGATCAAAATTAGTAAAATAACGGTTAATTAATTCATCGGGAGATAAAGCTATTTTTTCAGCAAAGCTTAACATGAGTTGAATCTTTTCGGTAGTAGATTCACATATCAAGACATATCCGGTAGCGAATTCTTTTTTAGGGACAACAATAGCTGTTGCGTTAGCCATATTTACTACACGTATCAATCCTTTTTTAGCTAATAGTTGTTGCTCGTATGTTTGTTCCCCCATATGTCCAATAACTGTATCTCCAAATCCTTGGTAATCTACAGGACCTTCTTCGGAAATGAGGAAGTCACAGTTGGTTAGATGCATTTCTAGAAAGGCAATTAGCGGGTCTCTAGGGCCATAGATATCAGGATGAGAGAGAGAAGTTATCTGATCAGTTTTAGTTGCTTGAGTTAAAGCAGAAGTGATCTTTTGCTCATCTAATGTAAAAATTGATAGTCGGTTAGTTTTTTCTACAGTTAGTTGCAATTCCGGGAAAGTAGCATTTAATGCGCGCTGCATTTCTTGAAAAGTACGGGTGATATATCCAATAGAAACGGTAAAAGAAATGTTATCTGTTGAACGATTTATAAATTTTCTTACATGTTCTTCTTCAATCAAATTGCTAATAAAACCAAAAAGGTTTACGGACATTGCGGGTGCTAATACTGATCCGCCACCATCCGTACCAATACCTAAATCGTTGATACCAACTAAGACGTTGATTGCAGTACCACTTGAAGAACCGGTCATGGGCTTTCCACTAATAGGATTTTTTAAAGTAATATCAACAGCTCTTCCGCCTAAACTGTAAGCATCCAGTGTATGTAAGAGATAATTCCCGTTTTTTGTTAACTTTTCTAAAAGTGAACGAGGAATGTGTTTTTTATTTTTTACACCGATGTAATGGTAGTTTGTATTCTCTTTTTCAAAATGATTCAAGGCTTCAGGGAAAACTTTTACTACAGACTGGTAAGGATTCTTTAAAGCAATAAAGCTTTTTTTTGCTGCATTTATAATTGGATTTTTATTCATAGTCTGACTCCTTTTTTTGTCTTTAAATTTATAGTACCTCTAAAAATTAAATAAGCAAATAATAAATTATGAACTAATACTTGTATCTCTTTAAAATGTCCGCTATACTCTTTCTAAAGAGAACGTTTTCTTTACAAATATACAAAAAAATGTATATTGAAAATTGAAAGGGGAGAGAACAATGAAAAGGATTGTTATCGGAGGACAAATTGATAAAAAAGAAGTAGCGGCACTAGTAGAAAAATATGGAGAAGGAAAATTTACGATAGAAACTAAAAGTGATTTAGAAGCAGCAATGGCATTGAAAAACGGGTTAGCTGACTATTACTTTGGTGCTTGTAACACAGGAGGCGGAGGAGCTCTGGCGATGGCAATTGCTTTAGTTGGAAGAGATGCAACCGTTACCGTATCTATGCCAAGTAATCTTATGTCTGAGGAAAAAATTAGAGAGAATGTTAATAATGGCAAAAAAGCGTTTGGATTTACAGCTCAACATAAAGAAACTGTTATTCCAATTATCATGGATGAGCTGAAAAAAATAAATTAAATGTTTAAGGAGGAGAGAGCAAAGTGGATATTATTGAATTAGTAGTTGTAGGAGCTTTGGGTGCACTAGCAGCCATGATGGCCAATAAAGGAATTGCTGTTTTTAATGATGGGTTACGCCCGGTTATGCCAGAGTATTTAGAGGGAGTAATTGGAAAAAAGGAATTAGCCGCAACAAGTTTTGCTGTTAGTTTTGGGTTGGTTATTGGTTTTGGAATCCCAGTTTCACTTGGTGCGAGCGTTATTTTAGTTCATAGTATTCTTTTAATGACAGATATTATTGGTACTTGGGCTCCTGAAGGAAAAAAAGGAACAGTCATTGCGGGAATCATTGGAGCTTTGTGGGGAATTGGAATTACGATTGGGTTACAAGTTGTAGTGGATTTATTTGCCTTAATGCCAGTTAACTTCTTAGATGCTTTAGGAGCAGTTGGAACACCGATTGTGATAGGATTTGCTGTTTTCCCAGCACTAGCTATTGCCTATCAACATGGGTTTACAAAAGGAGCACTTACTTTAGGATTTAGTACATTAGCTTTGGTATTAGTTAAGAGATTTGGAATAATTACATTAGCAAGTGGAACTACTTTTACATTAAGTGCTGAAGGTATGGCCTTATTGGTTGGAATGATCTTAATGGTATTCTTTGCTGTTCGTGTAAAGGGCGAAGGAACAGACAATCAAAATCTTGTCAGTATCTTCGTAGAGCGTGTGACAAGAATCAAAAAAAATGCTCTTTTATTATCGCTTACTGGAGGGTTAGTAGCTGCTGCAACAAGTTTAGTTATTATTGCAGGTGACCCCATTTCATTGAACTTGATGAGTGAAGGTAAATTTGGTGAAGCAGCATTAGCTGCATTTGCTCGTGGAATTGGTTTCATTCCATTAGTATTTTCTACCGCTATTGTAACTGGAGTATACAGTCCGTCTGGAACTACTTTCGTTTTTGTTATTGGTATTTTATTACAAGGCCATCCTATATTTGCTTTCATTGCTGGAGCCATTGTGATGTTTTTTGAAATTATGTTATTAAACGGAGCTGCTAAAGGATTAGATCGTTTCCCAGGAGTTAGAGAAATGGGGGAACATATCCGTACTTCGATGAATCGTGTGTTAGAAATTGCTTTACTAATTGGTGGGGCGTTGGCAAGTGAGCAAATTGCACCAGGAATCGGTTACTTCTGGCTGATTGGGGCTTACTTATTAAATCAAACAGCTAAAAAACCATTGGTTAATATGGCTGTTGGACCTGTAGCTGCTATTGTATTAGGAATTGTTGTGAATATTTTATATGTACTAGGCCTATGGGCTCCAGTTGCTGGATAATGAATAAAAGTGAGGTGCTAAATAATCTATTTGTTTAGCACTCTTATCTTTAATTGAAAAAGAGGAGAGATAGCATGCCTTTAAAAGAAGGAATAACATATGCTCATGAACATACGACAATTGACTTGTCTTCTTTAAAAAAATCGGAAGATACGAATTTGAATTGTTTTGACGAAACAGTTGCGGAGTATAAAGAGCTGTACAAAAAAGGCGTTCGAAATATCATTGATGTGACTGTAATGGGAATGAATCGTAATCCAGATTATGTGAAAAAAGTTGGTGAATTATCTGGCATGAACATCATTCAGTCAACTGGATGGTATCAAGATAAATTTCTTCCGCCTTTTGTAGATGAACACACAGTAGAAGAAATGGCAGAAGTCATGATTCAAGATATTACTAGCGGAATAGATGGAACAGATAGCAAATCTGAGCTGATAGGTGAAATTGCAACAAGTAAAAATCAAATGACTGAACGAGAACATAAAGTTTTTAAAGCATCTGTTATTGCTCACCGTCAGACAGGAGTGCCTATTACGACGCACACAACTCTAGGAACTTATGGAAAAGAACAAGTTCAATTTTTTAAAGAGAACAAAGTTGATTTAAACAAAGTTGTGATCGGTCATGTTGATTTAACCGGTGATTCTAACTATGCATTGTCTTTACTGAAAGAAGGCGTGTATGTTGAGTTTGACACTGTGGGTAAAGAGAACTATATGCCAGATAAGAAACGACTGGAAATGCTATTAGCAATAGAAGCAGCTGGATTTACGGATAAAATTTTTTTATCCATGGATATAACTAGAAAATCCAATCTGAAATATAAAAATGGCATTGGTTACTCTTATTTATTGGATACTTTTGTGCCAATGATTTTAAAAGGCGGCATTTCAGAAGCCTTTATTGAGGAAATGTTGATCAAAAATCCGCAAAAATTTTATTTATAAAGCACTAACAAAAAAGGTGGGAAAAAATGAAGACGTATCCTCTTACTAGTTTAAATATAGAAGAAGCTACAAAAAAACAATTTTCTTTAATTGATGAGATCACTAAAGTCTTTAGAGGAAGTGATATTTTGACCCGTGGCGATTTAGGAGTGATTCCTGGCTTAAATCAGCCTAGAACAACGAACAAAGTTGAAAAAGTTCTAGGGAATTACTTTAATGCTGAAGCAGCGATGCTTGTCCGCGGAGCAGGAACCATGGCAATCCGTATGGCTTTACATGCCACAATGAATATTGGAGATACGTTGTTAGTACATGATGCTCCCGTTTATCCGACTACAAAAGTATCTATTGATACTATGGGATTAAAAACAATTGCAACGGATTTTAATGATTTAGAAAAATTACAAGACACATTAAAAAATCAAGCTATTGATGGGGTGTTGATCCAAATTACGCGCCAAAAACCAGATGATTCTTATGATGCAAAAGAAGTGATACAGTGTATCCAAAATTACTTGCCAAATACACCAATTGTAACAGATGATAATTATGCGGTGTTAAAAACGCCGGAAATAGGCTCACAAATGGGAGCAACTTTAGCGTGTTTCTCAACTTTTAAATTGTTAGGTCCTGAAGGAATTGGGTGTATCGTTGGAAAGAAAAAAGCTATTGAAAAATTGAAAGCAGAAAATTATTCTGGTGGATTGCAAGTACAAGGTCATGAAGCAATCGACGTTTTGAGGGGAATGATTTATGCGCCAGTAGCGCTAGCACTCTCAGCTATAGTACTTGAAGAAGTAAAAAATAGCTTGAATGCTGGAGAAGTAAAGGGCGTAAAACAAGCCTACATTGCTAATGCTCAATCAAAAGTCATTTTAGTTGAGTTAGATGAACCCATAGCAAGTGCTGTCCTGAAAGAAGCTGAAAAGCTGGGGGCAGCACCAAATCCGGTTGGCGCAGAATCACAATACGAGTTTGTACCAATGTTTTATCGTTTATCTGGAACTTTTAGAGCAGCCAATCCAGATGCAGAAAGAACTATGATTCGAATCAACCCAATGCGAGCAGGTAGTGAAAACATCATAAGGATTTTACATGAATCAATTATAGCTGTGTCTAAAAAAGCAGGTAATAGTTTGAAATTGAAAGGATCATAGCATTATGAAAGAAACATTTTATCAAAAAAAAGGATTAGCTATTGAGAAAGTAGCATCAGAATTATTTTTGTTATCAAAAGATGACAGAATGCCTATTATCAGTGAACTGCAAGAAAAATATGAATTGTCTAGAGGAACCGTACAAAATGCACTTTCATTTTTAAAGGAAATAGGAGCAATTGAAACTGAAAGTAAAGGGCATTTAGGAACGTATATAAAAAAAATTGATTATCACATTCTTCAATCGTATGTTGTTAAAGATCAATTAACAGCTACCATGCCTTTACCTTACTCAAAACTTTATGAAGGATTTGCTACAGGTCTTTATTTAGCGTTTAAAGAAAGCGATATTAAGCTAAATATGGTATATATTCGTGGTTCAGAAGATCGGATAGAGGCTGTTAAAAAAGGATTATATGATATGGCGGTAGTCTCTAGATTTGCTGCTGAACATGAGATAAGGGCAAATGGAACTATTGATATAGCTTTAAAATTTGGACCAAAATCGTACCTTTCAGAACATGTTTTATTATTGGCTTCAAAGGAACAAGAGTCCATTATCGATGGTATGAGAGTTGGTATTGACAGAGATTCACTAGATCACCTTATGTTGACAAATGAACATATAGAAGGGGAAAATGTAGAGTTGGTAGAGGTTCCAGCTAATCAATTGATTTATGCCTTACGTGAAAACCAAATTGATGCCGGTATTTGGAACTATGATGAGATTATAGATAAAAACTATGAAGATTTAAATGTTCAATTTATTCCATTGAAAGAACAACATAAGGCTATGAACGAAGCTGTCATTATTTGTCAAAAAGATAATTTAGTCATTGAATCTATTTGTAGAAAGAACATAGAAGTAGAAAAAATGTTGGAAACTCAAGATAAAATAAAAAATGGGTTAATGACACCTCGTTATTAAAAGGAGAGAACTTTAATATGATTCAAGAAAAACTAACCATTTTAAGAGAGAATAATGTAATCAATGATTCAGTATATGATTATGCGCAAGAAGTTTTGAAATTTATGAAAGCTCAAAATATCATTAGTAATGAAGATGAAGCAGATACTTTTATTACTCATTTAGCGATGGCAACTGCACGACAATATACAGAAGAAACAATTAATTCGGTAGATCAAATGATAAATGAACAAATAAAAGCTGATCAAAAATATGACGAAGCTTTAAACTACTGGAATAAAATTGCAGAATTAGCCCCAGTTTCTTTTAGAGAAAATGAGGCAGAATATTTTCATTTGCATTTGGTAACATTATTGAATCATTAATAGAAGTTTAGGGGGAAAAAGCATGTTTATGGATGTTGTCAAAAAAAGAAATCCTAAACTTATCCAAGAAGCCATAACGCTGCATCAATCGGAGAAAATTCTTCCAGATACGTATGTGCTTGATCTAGATATTATCCGTGAAAATGCCAAGAAATTAATAGAGACAGCGAAGCAAAATGATATTGAACTATTTTTTATGCTTAAACAAATTGGAAGAAATCCGGCTATTGCAAAAATGTTGGTTGAATTAGGAATAAAGAATGCTGTGGTAGTGGATTTTCGAGAAGCAAAGATTATGATGGAAAATAATATTCCTTTGGGAAATGTAGGCCACCTCGTGCAAATTCCACAGATGTTACTAAAAGATATTATGAGATATGGCTCAAAATATTTAACCGTTTATTCACTAGAAAAATTACAAGCTATTAATGAACTGGCAAAAGAAATAGGTACTAAGCAAAAGATTTTATTAAGAGTAGTAAGCGATGAAGACGAACTTTATCCTGGACAGTACGGAGGCTTTACACTTAAAGAGTTGCCTTCGTTAATCAGCTTGTTCAAGGAATTAAAATATATTGAAATCTCAGGATTAACTTCATTTCCATGTTTTTTATACGATGCTGAAAAAGAAACGTTAGAACCGACACACAATATAGAAACCGTAAACGCTGCTAAAAAATTACTTGAAAATGAAGGAATCGATATTCAAGAATTGAACATGCCTTCAGCTACTTCAGTGTACACACTTCCATTCATCAAAAAAATAGGAGGTACCCAAGGAGAACCAGGACACGCATTAACAGGCACAACGCCCATGCACTCCGAAAAAGAATTAGCTGAAAAGCCGGCGATGGTTTATGTAAGTGAAGTTTCCCATAATTTTAAAGAGAAAGGGTACCTTTTTGGCGGTGGTTTCTACAGAAGAGGGCACCTGGAAAATGTTTTAATTGATAAACATGGACAACAAACAGAAGCTCATATAAATGCTCTTTCAGATGAGAATATTGATTATTATTTAGAAATTGATGAAGCAGAGCCCGTTGGTGCTACAGCTATTATGGCCTTTCGTACACAAATTTTTGTGACAAGAAGTGAAGTTGCTTTAGTGAGTGGAATTCAAGAAGGCAAACCAACAATAGAAGGTATCTATGACAGTCAAGGCAACTATTTGAGAGGGTGAAAAAATGGGTAAATTTATCGTCATCGTACTAGATAGCTTTGGAGTCGGGTATATGAAAGATGTAGCTAAAGTTCGTCCAGAAGATGTGGGAAGTAACACAGCCTATCATATTATTGAAAGAAAGCCAGACATTCAAATGAAAAATTTAGTTAGATTAGGTTTGATGAATGCCATTGATAAAGAAACGGAAAAACTGAAAAAATCACAAAAAGCTAATTGGGGAACTTCTAATTTAGCTCATCAAGGTGCGGATTCTTTTCTAGGGCATCAGGAAATTATGGGCACAACTCCTCCAATTCCTTTTAATATGCCTTTTAATGAAGTAATTGATGAAGTAGAACAACAATTGGTAAAAAAAGGCTATTCTGTTCGGCGCGAAGGAAAAAATTCTGAGCCTGAAATATTAGTCATCAACGAATGTGCAACTGTTGGAGACAATTTAGAGACAGATTTAGGGCAAGTATATAATATATCAGCTTGCCTTGATATTATGCCTTTTGAAGAAGTCAAACGGGTAGGCAGAGCTATCCGTGAAGTGGTAAAAGTATCACGTGTAATAGCATTTGGTGGAGAACATATTGTGTTGAATGATTTATTGAAAGCCAGAAAAGTGAAACTAAATAAATTTGCTGGTGTGGATGCTCCGGAGTCCGGCGTATACGATCAAGGGTATCAAGTTATTCATTTGGGATACGGGATAAACCCAGAGGTACAAATCCCAACGATTTTGAATCATCAAAACATTCCAGTGGCATTGATCGGTAAAGCAGCGGATATCATTCAGACTTCAAGTACTCACCTCTATCCTGGTGTCGATACACAGCAATTGTTCAATTACTTATTGCAAGAGATAAGCGAGATGGACAATGGTTTTATCTGTTTGAACGTGCAAGAAACTGATTTGGCAGGACATGGAGAAGACGTTGAGCGTTATGCCAATCGATTGGAAGTAAGTGATACAAATATTGGTGAAGTAATGAAGCAGTTAGATGAAGAGGACATTTTAATTGTTATGGCTGACCATGGAAATGATCCAACTATTGGTCATAGTCAACATACTAGAGAACGAGTTCCACTGTTGGTTTACTGTAAAGGTCTAGAAGGAAGAGAAATAGGGGAAAGAGAAACGATGTCAGATGTTGCCGCTACAGCAGCAGAGTATTTTGGCGTTAAGAAGCCACAACATGGCGAATCATTTCTAGAGAAACTAAGATAATTTGATGAAAAACCATACAACTCAAATTGTAATGAGAGTGTATGGTTTTTATAAGTTAGTTGTTAGATAAAGAGAGCTATTTTAGAAGTGAATGAATATTTTAAAACACTATAGAATAAGGAAGTGAGTACAGTGGCAGAAGTAAATATATTTTTCAAAAAATTAATTGCGAAACGAAAAGATTTAAGCAAATTAGAATCACAAGTATTGGAGTATATATTAAAGTACCCGAATAAAGTAGCAGAGTTGACTATAGATGAATTTGCTAATGAAATCTATATTTCCACTGCAACAGTTAGCCGAACGTGCAAGAAATTAGGATTTAAAGGGTACCAACAATTAAAGTATGCTTTAGATCAATACAACTTAACAAAAGAAGACTTTCACCAAGGGGATAAAAAGAATGCTGACATAGCAGAACATATCACTCGATTTCAAAAAGAGACAGAAAAAACATTAGCTGAAGTGAACCCCTCACAAATAACGAGAGCAGTCGAGTTGTTAACCAATAGTAACTTAGTTGAATTTTTTGGAGTAGGGGTATCCTTTCCATTTTGCAGTGATGCCGCGAGAAAATTGACATTTGCAGGAAAGATTTCTTCCGCCAGAAATGACTGGGATGAATTAAGAGCAGTCGCAAATAATATGAAGTCAAATGATTTAGCTATTTTATTGTCTCATAGTGGAGAAACTCTTCATCTGATGGAATATGCGAACATTTTAAAACAGAAACAAGTACCATTTATATTGTTGGCAGGTACACAAAATAGTTATTTAGAAACACTTGCGGATTTTACAATCACTGCGTATTCTGAAAGTTTCTATTATAAGGATATCGATATGAGTTCCAGATTTTCCATCAGTTTACTAATGGATTTAATTATATTTGAATATATTAAACAAAAATAATACAAAGGATAGTCGATGACGCGTTGAAGTTGATGTATCTCCTTACATTAAATGTAACTCTTTTCAAATTAATGAAAACGCTTGCCGCTAGAATTATAAAACGTTAACTTAGAGTTATAAATAAATAGTAAAGGAGATAAGAAGATGGGAAAAGGTAAGGGGAGTTTTTGGGAATTTTTTCAAGGATTAGGAAAGACATTTATGTTGCCAGTAGCATTGCTTGCATTCATGGGTCTGATTTTAGGAATTGGGAGTTCATTCACCAGTGCCACAACAATAGAGATCATGCCATTTTTAGGAAATGATTACTTACAACTATTTTTTAGATTTCTTTCGACGATTGGTGGTTTTGCTTTTACTTATCTGCCGGTGTTGTTTGCAATGGCGATTCCTTTAGGATTAGCCAGATATGACAAAGGAGTAGCGGCATTTTCAGGGTTAGTCGGTTACATCATTATGAATTTATCCATTAATTTTTATTTGACAGAAGCTAATCTTTTGGCTGACCCTGAAGCTTTGAGAGAAGCTGGACAAGGTATGGTAATGGGAATTCAAACCCTTGAAATGGGTGTACTTGGAGGGATTATTGTTGGGATCATAGTCTCTTCATTGCACAAACGTTTTTCTGAGATTCAGCTTCCTGACGCTTTTGCATTTTTTGGAGGAGCTAGATTCGTTCCAATCATTACTTCAATCGTTTTAGGAGTAGTCGGTTTGTTATTGCCATTAATTTGGCCTATATTCGGTGCAGCGATTATGGGTATCGGAAACATAATTCAAAGAGCTGGAGTTTTTGGTCCATTCCTCTTTGGTGCTGGAGAAAGGCTTTTACTTCCAACGGGATTGCATCACATACTTGTTTCAATGATTCGATTTACCGAAGCTGGAGGAACACAAATTGTTGACGGCAATACTGTGTCAGGAGCATTAAATATTTTTTATGCTCAGTTGCAAAATGGAGTGGACATTAGTCCAAGTGCTACAGCCTTTTTATCACAAGGTAAAATGCCAACCTTCATGTTTGGTTTGCCAGCTGTTGCTTTAGCTATGTATAAGACTGCTAGGCCTGAAAATAGATCAAAGATTAAAGGATTATTGATTTCAGGAGTTCTAGCAACTTTTGTCACAGGTATTACTGAGCCAATTGAGTTTTTATTTTTATTTGTATCACCGTTACTTTATTTATTCCACGTAATCATGACTGGTTTAGGATTTATGGTGATGGCTTTATTGACTGTGAAAATTGGAAATACAGATGGCGGTATTTTAGATTTCTTGATTTTTGGAGTTTTACAAGGATCTGATACTAAATGGTATCTAGTCCTATTAGTTGGAGCTGCTTGGTTTGCTATTTATTACTTTGTATTCAAATTTGCAATTGTAAAATTCAATTTAAAAACACCTGGAAGAGAAGTCAACACTACTGAGTATACTCAAGAAGAGTTAAGTCATAAAAAGAAAGGCAAATATGACGCTACAGCTATTTTATCAGCGTTAGGTGGTATAGCCAATATTGCTTCTTTAGATAACTGTGTGACCAGATTAAGGTTAGTTGTTAATAATATGGATGAAATAAATGAAGACGTTTTAAGAGAAAATGGTGCTTTAGGTGTCATGAAATTGGATGATCAAAATCTTCAAGTAGTTATTGGGACACAAGTAGCCTCATTAAAAAATCAACTTGAAAGATTAATTAATTAAAGGGACTGATTTATTTGGGAAAAGAACTATTCGATGAAGTAATAGATAGAAGAGGCACATATTGTACCCAATGGGATTATATAGAAGATCGTTTTGGAGTAAATAATTTATTGCCTTTTACCATTTCTGATATGGATTTTAAAATTCCAAATAAAATCAGTGAGGCATTGAAAAAAAGGAACACTCATCCAATATACGGATATACCAGATGGAATCACAATGATTTTAAAGAACCTATAGTAAACTGGTACAACAAACGGTTTCAAATAAAAATAGAAGCAAAATGGATTGTCTACTCTCCTTCGGTCATGTATACCATCTCGAAATTGATTGAATTGAAATCAACTGTTGGTGATCAAGTTGTAATCCAAACACCTGCATATGACGCTTTTTTTAAAACCATAAAAAGCAACAAACGGGAAATAGTCGAGAATAAGTTACATTACGAAGATGGTAAGTACGTTATTGATTTTGAAGATTTAGAAAAAAAATTAGCTCATCAAAAAGCAAAAATATTATTGCTGTGTAGCCCTCATAACCCTACTGGAAGAGTTTGGACAAAAAGTGAATTAGTAAAGATGATAGCATTGTGTAGTCAATACGATGTATTTTTAATATCAGATGAAATTCATATGGATATCGTTCGTGAGAGACATCATCACGCACCAATTGTAGGGATAGCTGAAAAGTTAACAAATATTGCTATTTGTACTTCAACCAGTAAAACCTTTAATACTTCTGGACTGATTGGATCATATGCACTAATCCCGGATATAGACTTGCAAAATGATTTTTTAGACATACTAAAAAATAGAGACGGATTATCTTCAGCCAGTATAATGGGAATAGAAAGTGTTATGGCTGGATATAATGACTGCCAAGAGTGGGTTGATGAATTGAATGTGTACATTTCTGAAAATATGAATTTTACGTTCGATTATTTGAAACAAAATATTCCGGAAATCAGATTTACTATTCCAGAATCGACATTTTTAGCTTGGCTAGATATAAGTGAACTTCCTTTCAATATGGAGGAGATTCAGCAAGCATTAGTTAACATAGGTGCAGTTGCCATTATGGATGGGTCGATTTATGGAGGTCAAGACTTTTTGAGAATGAATTTAGGGTGCTCAAGAGAAAAAGTAACAGATGGATTAGAGCGATTGAAAAAAGTAATTGAGTATTTAAGAATGGAATCAGAAAATACTGAATAAGATGTTAAATTATCAATGTTATGTTAGTAAACAAAAAGTAAAAGTATTCTAGAGTTGTTAATAATTTAACTCTCTAGGGTACTTTTTTAATATTGAAAACTGTAATTTATTGAGATTTATTCTTAAGTTTCTTTAATTTAATATATTTCTATATTAAGGATACACAAGTCTGATGTTTTATAAATAAATATTAGGGCATGGTTTCTATTCATATGGAATACTTTAACTCAGAAATAATGAATAAATAAAAATAACTAATGTTTTAATATTAAGCGATATTTGGTATACTTAATACATTAAATAAACTTAGAAAGGGAATAAAGTGAAAAAAATATTATCTTAGTA
Source organism: Carnobacterium sp. (assembly GCF_040274425.1). NCBI lineage: Bacteria > Bacillati > Bacillota > Bacilli > Lactobacillales > Carnobacteriaceae > Carnobacterium > Carnobacterium sp. The sequence goes on along the minus strand of NZ_JBEMBC010000002.1, from coordinate 7,933 downwards.
CTGTTCTTTTAGCATTTATTTTACCAGTTGGGAAAGAGTTAAATTAAACAAAAAGGATAAATTGAATTCCAGTTTAACAGAATGGTACACATAAGTACGAATGTTAAGTTATAAAGGTTATTAATAAGCACAAAGTATAATAGGAGACATATAATACTTGATGCAAATTGCCTTCTGTAAAGATTAGATGGCAATTTTTTTGTATGCTCGTATAAGTGAAATTGTATGAAATATACATAAAATGGTCTCAATAAAAAATTAGTTGAATAATTCTAAAGAACTTAGATTAAGGAGAGAAATTAAAATGAATTTTTGTAATAATTGTGGCGAGAAAATAACTACAGAGGGTACTATCTATTGTCCCATTTGTGGTAATAAAGTTGATTTAGATACAGGTGTGATTAATTCAAACCATATAGATAAAGGAGAGTCATTTAAAGATGGAAGAGAATATATAAAATTACAGTATGAAAAAATCAGTTTTGAGAAAAGTAAGCTAAAAATCATTAAAACCTTCATTCAAGAAAATTTAGTTTTAATTTTTTGTTTAAACTTTATAGCATATTTACTTTTAACGATTGCTCCTGCAGCAATAGGATGGATTTATATTATCTGTTTAATGCTATGGGGATACCTGTTTCCTCTTCTAACAGAGAGTAATCAAATGAAATTTAATCAAACGATTGAAAACAATCTTTTAAATTCAGATATAATTATAAAAGATTATTTTGAAAAACAAAAAAGAGCCAAAATTGAAAGAGAAGAAGAAATGACAAAAGATAGACAAAGAGAATATGAGATTCAATTAGAAAAAGAGTTGGAGATGCGAGCTGAAGAAGAAGCTAAACAGCAAGAACTAGTAACCGACGAGAACGTTAAATATGAAAGTTCTAGTGCAGCTAGTACATCTGTAGACATCACTTTTGGTGGTGAAAGTATAACTAAAAAGAAAAGTCATATTAATACTATTATACTATTCCTTGGTATGCTTCCCATTTTAGTAGTAGTTTCAATCATATTAAGCTCAGATTATTTTTTTATAGACGTTACTGGGTCATTATTATTGCCAACACTGATCATCAGTTTCCTGAGTTCAATGATTTATTATATACCAACTTTTATTTCAAGAGGACCTGGAAAAACAATCATTTTCATTATCAATTTGTTATTTGGATGGAGTATTATTGGTTGGATCATTTGTTTAGTATGGGCTATGAATGATAATTCTAAGTGGGATATAATGCAAGTTATGCAACAGAATAACAAAATAAATATCCAATCAAGTACGAAGCCTGTTGAGTAGAAAGGAATAAATATGAATGAAAAAGTGTGTTAATTGTGGGAAGTCAATTAAAGATGATGTAAGTTTTTGTATTTTTTGTGGTGAAAAACAAGATGTAACTAAAATAGAAAAAAAAGATAAAAAAAGTCAGAAAATGGGGCTTAAAGCTGGTGTAGTTATCTTAATTTTAGTTTTGGTAGGAGTAGTAGGATTCAACTACTATCAAGAAGCAACAGCTAAGAATACTGTTGCTCATTTATTTGATTCAAGTAATACTTTAAATGAAAGTATTACTGAAGATGATATAGCAATAGCTACTAAAAAAGTTAATCATGTGAATGACTCGAAATTAAAAAAGAAATTGTCTATTGATGTAGCAGCAGCTACTAGTATGATAGCAGTTGTTGAAGGTTCAAAAGAAGTATTAAATGATGAAAATATATTAAATGAAAAATCAACAATTAAAGAGTTAGACTCAATCAAAGAAAGTCTCGAAAAAGTAAAGACTTATTCACCAACATTTTATAAGGAATATACAGAAATCTATTCAACAGCTCAAGAACAGTATAATTTACATACTAATTTAGAGAAAGAAATTGAATCTGTATATAATGATGGAACTATTAAAGGAGACACCACGAGAGATGAGTATGAAGGCTTAGTAAGTATGAATGAGTCAGTGAAGAATGTTACTTTAAAAGAAATATTTACTGCCAAATTGAATGAAATAGAAGAAGTTATGGAAAAAATAGAAGAAGAGAAAGCGTCAAAAAATACTGCTAATTTAACTGAAGATGAGATGACTAACAGAATTTTGGCTTATTATTTTAGCAAATCTGACATTACAGATGATTCGTCTAAGGTCAAATTTAGTGTAGATTATAGCTCTACTCCTAATACTGGAACAATCATGTATTATAATCCAGGGTCAATGATGGGTATGGGGAAAGGTAACTATACAGTAAGTGAAAATGGTGATTTTCAATTAACCAATTTTGCGTTCGAAGAAATCGAGCATCAATACGATGGGAATATTTTAGATGAAGTTTCTCAAGAAATGATTGATGCTATACCTAAATATGCCACATCCAGTTTTATGGGAACGTGGACTACAGATAACTTACTAATTACCATAACAGAAGAAAGCGTAGTTGTAGCAGTTCAAGAATCTGGTAATGGTATGTTTGGAGAAATAATAGATCAAACATTTGATAAAAACTCAAATACCTTAGCTGTATCTCTCTTTTCATCAGCTAATCCGTTAGATGGTATTCCTCAAGATAAGTATTTAGATTTAGAGTTCAAACTAAAAGAAATTGGTGGGAAAATGTATATTGAATACGAAGGTGAAGATTATATAAGTAATGATGGGTATGGATTATAGTATTTAGGCTTTTTTAAATCAATTATTTCGATAAAGCCATTAATTAAGGAGTGACGGAAATGAATAAAGCTTGTTCAGCTTGTGGGCATAAAAGTAAAAAAAGTGGGAATTATTGTGAGAAATGCGGAAATAAATTAGAAAATAGACCTACTTACCATCCTTATATAATTGGTGGTGGAAGTGCCCTGATAATATTAGCTATTTTCCATATGATATTGATAAATATAATTTGAACTTCGAATTAGTAGACTTATCTAGCAATCAATAGAAACAATTAAATCAATGTTTAAGGAGAATAATAATGAAAAAGAAAGTAATTCAAAGTTTTTTAGTTGTGTTTTCAATAGGTTTACTTTTGGAAGGGGTATTCTTTTTATCAAGAGAGGACAAAGCTGTTTCAGAGGAATCCACTGGTAATTCTGAGAGGCAAATAAAAGTTTCTTCAAGTGAAATAGAATCTATTGAAGAAGAATCCAGCGAAGAGTCAAGTGAAAATACCGACATTCCAGATAATTATATATTTGATAGAACCTTGTTTAACAAAGACGATGTAACGATGGTTGTTGATTCGTTTCAAAAAAAAGGAACTTCATTAGAAAGCTATGCCTTCTCAATGGCGTTGGCTTCTAATGTTTTTCCAGATATTGATAATGGACAGACAACTTCTGATAGCTATACAATTACAGCTGATAATATTAAAGTTGTAACAGATACAGGAGTTACATTAACTGGAAAAGATTTATATGTGGAAGCTGGCGATAGTTATCATACGATTATTGAAAGTCGTGAATGGGATGATATAGCTGCATCTGATGTACAAACTATTTCTTATACGTTTGAAACAAAGGAAGTTAATGAAATTCAAATTTCATTAGTTGATGATGAAGGTAATGAGATGATCGTTTCAGATTGGATTGAAGTATTTAACACGACTGCTGATATTTTTACTAGTCCAGAAATTTTTTCAGCTTTCTTGATTTCTGAAGGTGCAAATCAAATAGAACAGTACTTATTTCAGCAAGTAGTTGAACCAAGCTCTAATGAAGATGAATTTAAATATTTTATTAACTTTAATGAATTTACAGAAAGCGGAATGGCTCCTCCTGGGGAATCGTACGGATTATCAAAAGATGGGAAAGTATATACTTTTAGCACATACGAGGATGAAGGCAGGGATTGGAGATATAATGAGGAATGGACAAATAAAATAGCGAATTTCGATCAAAAACCTTGGGTATGGGGCGAAGGTGTAAAAGAGCAAGTTATCAATTCATTAACTGAAAATGGATACATTGAAGATGGTAATTATTATTTTGTTCCAAATAAATTAGTTGATGAAAATTCGTATGCTTATGACGTAGTAATCATAGACGAAGAATATGGATACAATCCTATTCACATTGTAAATGTTAATAATAAAACGGGAGATTATCACGGGTAATTTCATAAACCATAAAAATAGTATTGAGACCATTCAAATAGTGGAATCTATACTATTTTTTTAAAAAATAAACTTAAGGCCTTCTAATAGGTAACTACTCACCTTTCAAAAGTTTTTCTTTCTTGTGTTATACTAATTGAAAACGCATTGATGAGGAGTAAGGATATGAAAGTAGTTATTATAGGAGCTTCTTTTGCTGGGGTAGCTGCAGCGTTAGAAGTACGAAAAAAACAGTCTGATACAGAAATTATTTTGCTGGAAAAGCAGCCTACTTTAGGTTACATTCCGAATGGGCTGCACTTGTACTGGGAAAATAAAATTGCTGACTTAGATTCAGCATACTTCATTACGAAAGTGCAATTGGAAAAGCAAAATATCCATTGTTACTTAGAAACAGCTGTTGAAAAAATTGAATCGATCCATAAAACAATTAGCTATCTCCAACATGGAAAAGAAGAGACAATCACTTATGACAAGTTGATCATTGCAACGGGCTCAAGTCAGTTGTCTCAAAAAATCAGCGGCAGCGATGGAGAGAACGTCTTGAAGTATAAACGGCGCCATGAAGCAGAAGATGCTTTAGCTAAAGTTGAAGCTAGCCAAAGTGTAGCCATTATTGGAGCTGGTCAAGTCGGAGTGGAAGCAGCCGATTTGTTAAGCAAGCAGAAAAAGCAAGTTACATTGATTGAAAATATGGACTATGTGTTATTCAAATATTTTGATAAAGAAATGATCCGACCCTTGCAGCAGAAAATGATTGCACAAGGAATTGATTTGCGCTTGAACCAAACGGTTTCTGCGATTGAAGCTGAAGCAAATCAACAAGCAACTATTCGATTTGGAAATGAAACAGTTAAGAGTAATGCCGTTATCTTAGGTGTGAATGTGAGACCGGACTTGCACTTTTTAGATGAACACATCAGTCTTCATATGGACCAAACCATTGCAGTTGATCGCTACATGCGCACATCAGTAAAAGATGTTTTTGCCGTGGGAGATTGTATCCAACTAGCTTATGGAGAAGAAGATGAAACAGTGTATATTCCACTTGTAAATAATGCTGTCCGTACAGGAATTGTTGCTGCTACTAATCTTACCCAACCAAAAATGGCTTTCAAAGGCTCTTTACGTACGATTGGGACGTACATATTCGGGTATTATATTGCTAGCACAGGTATGACTGAAGCTGAAAGTGTATTTACTGATCAAAAGGTGAAAACTTATCGTCAGGAAGTGCGTTTAACTAGTCTATCAAATAGCGATACTGTAACAATTAAATGGGTTTACGATGCAACAACTCATACTTTGCTTGGTGCGCAGATGATTTCGACTTCGGATATTTTAGAAAAAATCAATACATTAGCGTTAGCCATTCAAACGAAACAAACCTTGGAAGATTTGCAACAAAAAGATTATTTCTTCCATCCATCGTTTTCCAAAATGATTTCGGCTACCAACTTTGTTTCTTGGCCAGAAGTGAGGGACGACGGAAATGAAAATTGAACACTTCCTTGAGAAAAATGAAATCAGAGAAGTCACGATTTTTAAACAACTCGTGCTGAACGGTGGGAGACTCTCTTATACGGATATGTTAGACTATCTATCCGTTGCTAGGGCTTCACTGGATAAAGATTTGGAATCGATTACTTTTAGGATTCAATCTCTTGCAGATCAAGTACAAGTTAATTACGATGGGCAATACATTTCCTTAACTATGAACGATGAGTTTTCTTTGCCGCAAATTCATCAGCTGTATTTGAATCAATCAATCAAAGTGAACTTGATCCGGTTTTTATTTAAGCATCAGGAGTTCTCGATTACTCAACTGACACAAAAATTGATGATCAGCGATTCATCATTATTTCGTAAAATCAAAGAGTTGAACAACTATTTGAAAGAGTTTGGTGTCAAAATCCGTAATGGGCAGTTACATGGCGAAGAGTTGCACATTCGGTATTTCTATTTTCAATTTTATAGCTATATCGAAGACAAAGAATCCCTCATGACTTCACATAGTGACAAGCAGATCACTCAAATGGTACAAGCTATGGAAAGTTCCTTGCAAGTTACGATTGAACCAGAAAATAAACAACGTCTTAATGTTTGGATGCTCATTAGTAAAAATCGTGTCACTAGTAAAGAAAAGAAATATGCACATTTGCGCGAACTTATGCAGCCTTACTTAGAGGATACTCTGTACCAAAAAATTCGGATCATGGTTTTGCGCTACTTTAGTCGTTATTCTATTGAAGTTGATGAAGAGGAAGCTATGTTGCACTTTGCGTTTTTACTAGCTTTTCCGATACTGAGTGAACATGATTTTCATGAGTATACACTAGAGCGTGACCGTCGTGCACCTATTGCGACGATGGATGCGTACATTGTGGAAACCATTATTATCCAATATAAGTTCCGCAGATTGCCTTACATGTTGGAGCGTGACATGCAATACCATCTTTCTCATATTCACACAAAACTGTACTTCTTCCAAGGAGACATGGAAATTTATGATTATGAGGGAATGTTGGCCAAAGAAAAACAATTTACCGGTAGAGACTTGGTTTCATTTGCAGAGACATTGATTGCCATCAGTACAAATAAATTTGGCATCAAAGAAGTCGAAGACAACAGTTTACTGAAGATAGGATTGCTAAAATACATCAGTTTACTGGCGATTGTTACGTTGAAGATGACGACCATTTTGCAAGTTGGAATTGATCTAAAAATGGAAGCTATCTATACTGAAACACTGAATCAGTTGCTTATACTGAATATGCGACATATCAACGGTATACATGTAGAAGCCTACCAACCGAATAAATCATACAATCTCATTCTCACCAATGAGCAGCCAGCTGATAAGGACCAATACGGTGAAGCCAGAGTGTATGTTCTCTCTGAGATTATGTCCTCTTTCGACATGAAGAATATTCAAACAATTGTGAAACAGTTAACCGCCTGACGGAATCTCTCCAACAACCATAAAGTAAAAAAATTTGTGTTCATAAGGTAGTTAAGAAGCGTTTACCTACTATGTGCGTGTTTTATAAAAGAGATACGGTCATCAAACTAGGTTTGCGTACCGTATCCCTCAAAAACTAGGTAAGTTTATGGTAGATAAATCCGTTTTGAGCACTCTAACGTCAACTTTTAATAAGAGTTACCGTACACAACGCAAACCAAATAAAAAATCAACCATCTAAAAGAGTCGTTTTAGATGGTTGATTTTTTAATTACACGTAATGCAGTGCACGCCCTACATTTGCTGCCTTATATTCTTTTTGTAGGACGGATCGAATCCTTCTCAATGGACAAACTCCGCCGCACCAATCATAGATATTTGATACCGTAACTTTCCTCTTGTGACTGCTAAACTAAATAGTGCAGATATTGCTAAATAAGAATGTGCACTTTTCCCCAATTACTTCCTTTGATTTGATAAACTAGAAAAGTTAATCTATTGAATTGAAGGAGCAGGAAAAGGTGAATTTTGAAAAATTGAATACTATAGCGAAAGTACATCATTACAAAAAGAAAGGCTATCCAAACACAAAAATTAGCCGGTTGTTGGGTCTTCATAGAAACACAGTATCGGCATATTTAAAGAAAAAACCAGAAGACAGCATCTCTTGGCTTGAAGCTCAAGAAACTCGTTCTAAAAAGCTTGATCCCTATAAAGAAACGATTGTAGGCTGGCTGAGTGATGAACCTGACTTATCCGCTGCACAAGTAGAGGATTGGTTAAAAGAACAGTTTAATTTTCATGAGGCCGCATCGAGTACGATTCGATCATATGTTAAAGAAGTGCGCGAAACCTACGGTATCC